>CALATR010001059.1 GCA_937891875.1 uncultured Pseudomonadota bacterium
AGCCGCCGTCCTCCCGCCTCGCGAGGAACCAGCCCTCCACGCCGTCAGGGCCGGCCCGGCGCACGGCGAACCCGTCCTTCGCAGCAGGCCAGGCCTCGCGGACCCCGTGGGCCTCGAGCCCGTCGATGATCCGGTCGGACACGGGGCCCAGGGCAAAGTGTCGGCAGCAGGCGGTGCAGCCTCCGCAGTCGAAGGCGCCAGCGTCGGTCGGGGTGTGCATGGGGCGGATGCTACCGGTCGGCGGCGAGCCAGACCACCTCGCCGTCGATGACCGTGCCCACCGCCCGCAGCTCGGGCGGCTCGCCGACCCGGTCCCACAGGGTGAGGTCGGCGGTCTGGCCGGTCTGCAGGCTCGGTCCGGGCTGGCCCAGCGCGGCCCAGGTGGCGGTGGTGAAGCCGTCGATCGACGCGGTCAGGTCCAGGACCTGGTCGGGGCGCCAGCCTCCCTCGGGCTGCCCCAGAAGGTCGGTGCGGGTGGTCGCCGCGTGCAGGCCCAGCGCCGGGTCGACCGACTCGACCGGGAAGTCGCTGCCGAGCGCCAGGACGACGCCGTGCTCGCTCGCCGCCCGCCAGGTGTAGGACCAGCCGATCCGGTCCGCCCCCAGCCGTGCCTCCGCCCAGGGCATGTCGCTGGTCGCGTGGGTGGGCTGCATGCTGGCGACCACGTTCAGCGCCCGGAAGCGGGCCCAGTCCTCGGGACGCACGACCTGGGCGTGCTCGACCCGGAGCGGGACCGCGGCGGCGTCCGGCACCGCGGCGCGGGCGGTGGAGAACGCGTCCAGGGTGTCGGTGACCGCCTGATCGCCGATGGCGTGCACGGCCAGCTGGACCCGAGCCCGCAGGCACCTCGTCGCCAGCTCCGCCAGGTCCTCCTCCGAGGTGATCGCGAGGCCCGAGGTCGACGGATCATCGGCGTAGGGAGCGGACAAGTGGGCACCGCGACTGCCGAGCGCGCCGTCGGCGTAGGCCTTGATGCCGACGACGGAGAGGTGCTCGCCCCAGGTGGGTCCCTCGTGCAGCAGGTCGTCGGCGGCCTGGCTGTCCGGGGTCAGGTAGGCGAACACGCGGATCTTCAGGTCACCGGCGGCGTCGATGCGGCGCCAGGCGGCCAGCGTCGTGTCGTCGACCCCCATGTCGTGCACGCCCACCAGCCCATGCTCCAGCATGGACGTCTGGGCCGCCCGCAGCCACGCCTCCACCTGGTCCACGTCGGGCTCGGGCACGGTGAGCAGGTCGCCAGCGGTGTCGATCAACACGCCGGTGGGTGCGCCCGAGGCGTCGCGGATGATGCGCCCGCCGGGAGGATCGGCGGTGTCCTTCGTGATCCCGGCGGCGGCGAGGGCGGCGCTGTTGGCCCAGGTGGCGTGGCCGTCGATGCGGCGCAGGGCGGTGGGGCGACCGCCGGTGAGGGCGTCGAGGTCGGCAGCGAGGGGCCAGCCGCCGGCGGGCGTGTCGGGCCAGTCGTTCTGATCCCAGCCCCGGCCGAGGAGCCAGCCAGTGCCCGCCGCCGCGTTCTTCACCTTGGCGAGCACGTCCGCGTAGGTGGGCACGTCGACCAGATCGAGCTCCGAGAGCTGGCGTCCGAGGCCGATCGGATGGGCGTGGGCGTCGATGGTGCCCGCGGTGAGGAGGTCGACCTGCAGGGTGCGGGCGGCCCGGGCGGAGGGGGGCTCGACCGCGGGGCGGACCCGCAGGGAGTGGTCGGCGCGGACGTCCACGATGGTGGACGCCAGGCCCGTGGGCAGCCGGGCGGAGGCGGCCTCGATGCGCAGGGGTGCGGGTGGGGGCTCGGGCTCGGGCGGCAGTGAGGGCGCGCAGGCGGCGATCAGCAGGAACGGGGTGAGGCGCATCGGGCGACTCCGGAGGTTGGACGCAGGATCAGTGAAGGAAGCGAGCGGCTCGTGGCAAGAGAGGCCTCCGGGGGAAGTCCCATGCACCATCGCACCTTGCTGGCTGCGCTCGTAGCCTCGATCAGCTGCCAGGCGCCCGGCGCCTTCGACGGACCGCACGAGCGCGACGCCGGGAGCGACGCAGCCACCCAGCGGACCTTCACCTTCAGCGTCATCGACCCGAAGTCGAGCATCGGTGCGCGACCTGTGGGCGAGGGCAGGTTCACGATCGGGGACTTCGACGGCGACGGCAAGGACGACATCCTGTTCGGGGACGGGCTGCTGTACGCGGACGGCAAGACCACCACCCTGTTCAGCTGGACCGATGATCACCTGGTCTGGACGGCCGGAGACCTCGACGGCGACGGCTACGATGACGCGTTCGTACAGCTGAAGAGTACGTTGGACCTTCACTTCGGCTCGTCCTCGGGTCTGGGGACCACCGGCACCGCGTTCAGCAGCTCCCTCGCGCTGTCCACGGTCGCGCCGATGGACACCAACAGCGATGGCTACGGCGACGTCTGGCTCTGTCGCTTCCAGACCTGCACCCTGCACCTGGGCTCGTCTTCTGGGCTGTCGACCACGACGAGCGCGACGCTGGGACCGTGGACCTCCCTCGACGCGGCCTTCGCCTATGGCTCCGTCGTCGGCGACTTCGACGACGACGGCCAGGACGAGCTGGTGCTGTCCGGCGACTTCTACAAGGACCGGTCGATGTCCGCCGGCGGGTTCTGGACCGTCGACTACGAAGGCCACACCGCGCTGCTGGTCGACCGTTCCGGCTCGAGCTGGACCGAGACGTGGTTCCTCGACTACGACTACGACGTGTTCGAGGACAGCTGGTCGAGGACGACGGACATCGATCGCTGGGACGTTGCCGGGGTCGTCCCCGGCCACCTCTCCGGCGGCGGCGACGGCCTCTTCCTCACGAGCCGAGTGTTCTCCAGGTGCTCGCCGAGCTGCGGGCCCACGACCGAGGTGACCACCCGGGGGATCTGCACCAGCACCACAGCTACCTCGACCGCGCCGTGCTCGGGGACCTTCACCGAGGTGGACGAGTATGCCCACTTCCTGGCTGATCTCGACGGCGACGGCAGCCAGGAGGTGGCGTACACCACCAGGCGGACCTCCTACATGGTGCGCGACGGGCTGTTCTCGGGCGATGTGGCCTGGATCGGCCATCGGGTGAGCCCGCTGGTCGGGCGCGGAGACTTCGACGGGGACGGCCAAGAGGAGATCGTCGCCGGCGACTCCGGTGCTCTGGTCATCCTCGACCCCAAGGCAAGCGCCCCCAAGGACGCTGACGGGGACGGCTACACCGACGAGACCGACTGCGACGAGACCGACAGCTCGGTGTACCCGGGCGCCACCGAGACCACGGCGGACGGCGTCGACTCGGACTGTGACGGTGAGGAGACCTGCTACGTGGACGCGGACTCGGACGGCTACCGGACCAGCACGACGGTAGCGAGCACGGTGGTGAGCTGCGTGGGCTCGGGGCTCGCGCTGGCGAGCGCGCCGGCGGGGGACTGCGACGACACGGACAGCGCCGTGAATCCCGGCGCGACCGAGGTCGTCGGTGACGAGGTCGACGCGGACTGCGATGGCCGCGAGCTGTGCTGGGTCGACGACGACGGAGACGGCGCGCGCGGCAGCACCAGCGTGGTGTCCGCCGACGTGGACTGCGCGTCTGGCGGCGAGGCGAAGGCGACGGCGCCCGTGGACTGCGACGACTCCGACAGCGCCGTCTTCCCTGGCGCGACCGAGATCATCGGGGACGGCGTCGACTCCGACTGCGACGGCCGCGAGCGCTGCTGGGCCGACCTGGACCTCGACGGTGCCCGGGGCGCCTCGGCGGTGGCCTCGTCGGACCCCGACTGCGCGGATCCCGGGGAGGCCCTCACCACCGCCGCACTCGACTGCGACGACCTCGACGCGGCGATCCGTCCGGGGGCGACCGAGGTGGTCGGCGACGAGGTCGACCAGGACTGCGACGGCGGCGAGATCTGCTACCTCGACGCCGACGGGGACGGCTCCCGGAGCCCTTCGACGCTGCCCTCGGCGGACGTGGACTGCCGGGATGCCCGGGAGGCCGGCGCGCTCCAGCCGCTGGACTGCGACGACGCTGATCCGCTTCGTTCGCCCACCTTCGCCGAGGTCGCCGGGGATCTCCGCGACGGCAACTGCGACGGGCTCGAGCTCTGCTACGTCGACGCCGACGAGGACGGCCACGCCACCACCGAGACCCGGGCCTCCGCGTTCGTCACCTGCGGGGTCCCCGGGCTCGCCGATGCCACCGTGCCCCGCGACGACTGCGACGACGCCGATCCGCTGCGCAACCCGTCCATGCCCGAGGTGGTCGGCGACGAGTTCGACTCTGACTGCGACGGGACCGAGCTGTGCTTCACCGACGCCGACGGCGACGGGTGGCGCACCGGAGCGAGCGTGCTCTCGGTCGACGCGTCCTGCGACGGACCCGGCGAGGCGGCTGCCTCCGTGCCCGCCCCCGACTGCGACGACGGCGACGCGGGTCGCTCCCCCGGCGAGACCGAGGTCGTGGGTGACGGCGTCGATCAGGACTGCGACGGCCTCGAGCTCTGCTACGTGGACGCGGACGACGACGGCTGGCGTCCGGCCGGCGGTGCGACGGTCGCCTCCGCGGACCTCGACTGCACCGACTCGGGCGAGGCCGAGCCGACCGATCCCGTCGGCGACTGCGACGATGCGGATCCCTACCGGGCCACGGGCTTCAGCGAGATCGTCGGCGACGAGATCGACGGAGACTGCGACGGCCAGGAGCTGTGCTACGTCGACGCGGACGGCGACCGCTTCGTCGACGCGACCGCCCAGGTGGTGTCCGCCGACTCCGACTGCAGCGACCCGGGCGAGGCGGTCGACCCGTTCGGGATCCCCGACTGCGACGACGCGGATGCCTCGAGCAACCCGCTGGCGTACGACATCCCCGGTGACGGCATCGACCAGGACTGCGACGGAGCCGACGCGCCGAGCCCGCCCTCGGCCTGCTCCACTGGCGGCACGGGGAGTGGGCTGGGCTGGCTGGGGATCGGCCTGGGAGTCATGTTGATGCGACGGCGGGTCACGGGGAGGGCGGCATGACATTCCGGGTGGCGAGTCTCGCCGTCTCGTTGTCGATCCTGGGCTGCCAGGCGCCGGCGCCCTCCACAGGATCGGCCTGGGACGCCGACGCTGCGGCCCGAACGTTCACGTTCACCGTGGTGGATCCCAGGTCCAGCGTGGAGCCCGGAGCGGTCGTCGGCGGGACGTTCGCGGTAGGGGACTTCGACGGGGACGGGGCGCAGGACGTGCTCTTCGGCGATGGCGAGCTGTACGCCGACGGCAAGACCACGGCCCTGTTCGCGTGGACGGCGGACCGCGAGGTGTGGTCGGCCGGAGACGTCGACGGGGATGGCTACGACGACGTCATCGTGCACTCGAAGAAGGTCTCGGTGCTGCACCTCGGATCCTCGTCCGGGTTGAACACCACGGGCACAACCACGTCGAGCAGCCTGTTCTTGTCGGCGGTCGTCCCGATGGACACCGACAGCGACGGCCATGACGACCTGTGGATGTGTCGCGACCTCGACTGCGAGCTGTACCTGGGCACGTCGTCGGGCCTGTCCTCGTCGGTCAAGGCGACCCTCGGACCGTGGTACCTGACCGGCGCGCTCTCGGTGGACGGTGGGTTCGTGGGCGACTTCGACGATGACGGCGACGACGAGCTCGTCCTGGTCGGCGAGTTCACCGACGACTTCTCCTCTTCGGGGGGCGGGTCCACGGTGATCGCCTACAACGGCTTTCGGGCCAAGCTGTTCGAGCTGTCCGGCTCCACCTGGACGGAGACGGGCTGGATGCCCGACGACTACAGCTCCATCTCCGTGTCCGGCTACCCGGGCAGCACGACGACCGACATCGTCTGGTCCGCTCGCGGCGTAGTGCCGGGCCACCTCTCCGGCGGCGGCGACGGCATGTACGCCACGGTCCGGGACCAGTACCGCTGCACGACGGGCGGCTGCTCGAAGCCCGACCACGACAAGACCTCCCGCGGTATCTGCCTGGACACGACGAAGACCAGTACTGCCCCGTGCGCAGGCACGTTCACCGAGGTGGACGAGCGGGACCACGTCGTGCTGGACGTCGACGGCGACGGCGCCATGGAGGTGGCCTACGCGGACTCGAAGGGGGCGTTCTTCCTGCGTGATGGCCTGACATCCGGGGACGTGAGCGCGCTCCCCACCAGCGTCGACATGCTGTACGGGGGCTGGGATGTCGACGGCGACGGAGAGGACGAGCTGTTCGTCCGCGACGCCACCTCCGGCACGGTCCGGATCCTCGAGCCCAAGCCTGGCGCACCCAAGGATGCCGACGGGGACGGATTCACTGACGCCACGGACTGCGACGACTCGGACAGCAGCATCTACCCCGGCGCGACGGACACGATCGCAGACGGCGTGGACTCCGACTGTGACGGCGAAGAGGTCTGCTACGAGGACGGGGACGACGACGGCTACCGCACCAGCGTGACGGTCACCACGACCGACGTGGCGTGTGCTGGCCCCGGGGTTGCCCTCTCCAGCGCACCCACCGGGGACTGCGACGACAGCGATGCTGGAGCCTACCCGGGTGCGACCGAGATCATCGGGGACGAGGTCGACCAGGACTGCGACGGCACCGAGGTGTGCTTCACCGACGGGGACGGGGACGGTGCGCGGGCGACGACCTCGGTGGCCTCCGCGGACCTCGATTGTGCGGACGTCGGAGAGGCGCTCGCCAGCGACCCGATCGACTGCGACGACGGGGATGCGGCAGCGTACCCGGGAGCGCCGGAGGTCATCGGGGACGAGGTCGACCAGGACTGCGACGGGGCGGAGGTGTGCTTCGTCGATGCGGACGGGGATGGCGCACGGACCACGGCTTCGATCGCTTCCGTCGATCGCGACTGCCGCGACGCCGGGGAGGCGGGCGCGGCTCGGCCGATCGACTGCGACGACGCCGATGCCCGGCGCTCCCCGAGCTTCGTCGAGGTGGAGGGCGATGGCGTCGACCAGGACTGCAACGGCGAGGAGCTCTGCTTCGTCGACGCCGACGACGATGGTCACGCCACGGCGATGGTGGTCGCCTCGACGGACCTCACCTGCACCAGCTCCGGTCTGGCCACCGCGACCGAGCCACGGGACGACTGCGACGATGCCGATCCCCTGCGCAACCCGGCCATGAGCGAGTCGGTCGGGGACGAGGTCGACCAGGACTGCAACGGCGAGGAGCTCTGCTTCGTCGACGCGGATGCAGACAGCTGGCGCACCAGCGGGTCGGTGCGATCGGTCGATCCGCTGTGCGACGGTCCTGGCGAGGCGACGGCGAGCACGCCGTCCGGCGACTGCGACGACACCGACGCTGCGGTCCATCCGGGCGCGGGCGAGACCATCGGCGATGGCGTCGACTCGGACTGCGACGGGACGGAGCTCTGCCATCCGGATGCCGACGACGATGGCTGGCGACCGCCCACCGGGGCTCCGGTGGTCTCGGCGGACCTCGACTGCACCGACTCCGGCGAGGCCGAGCCCGGTGATCCGATCGGAGACTGCGACGACGGGGACGCATCCAGCTACCCCGGAGCGACCGAGGTCCCCGGCGACGGCATCGACCAGGACTGCGACGGAGTGGACGCGCCGAGCGCCTCCCGCCCGCCGCCTCCCCCGAGCGGCTGCTCCACTGGCGGCGCGCCGGGGGGGCTGGGCTGGCTGTGGGTGGGACTCGGGGTCGTGTTCCTGCGGCGGCGACGGGCCTCGGCGTTCCAGGAGACCTCCGGTCTCGCTGCGCGGCCCGAAGGTCCCCTGGCTAGCCGAACACGTTGATCGGCAGCTTCAGGTACGCCATGCCGTTGTCCTCGGCCTCGGGCAGCTTGCCGGCGCGGACGTTGACCTGGACCGACTGGAAGATGAGCTTCGGCGGGTTCAGGGTGGCGTCGCGGGCGGTGCGGAACTGCACGAACTCGTCCTTGCTGCGGTTGCCGGGCAGCTGCACGTTGCCTTCCTTCTCCGCGGCCACGGTGGTCTCCCACTTGAGCTCGCGACCGCCGGGCAGGTAGTCGTGGCCCACGAAGACGCGGGTCTCGTCGGGCAGGGCGTAGATCTTGCCGGCGATGCTGTTGTAGAGGTCCTCGGCGGAGCCCGCTGGGAAGTCGCAGCGGCCGGTGCCCATGTCGGGCATGAACAGCGCATCGCCGGTGAACAGGGCATCGCCGATCAGGTAGCTGACGCACGCCGGGGTGTGGCCAGGGGTGTGCAGCACCTTGATGGCCAGGCTGCCGACGTGGAAGGTCTCGTCGTCGGTGACCAGCTTGTCGAACTGCGAGCCGTCGGTCTTGAAGTCCTCGGGCAGGTTGAAGATGCCCTTGAAGGTCTGCTGGACCGTCTGGATGTGCTCGCCGATGACGATGTCGGCGCCGAAGCGGGCCTTGAGGTCCTGGGAGCCGGACAGGTGGTCGGCGTGGGCGTGCGTCTCCAGGATGGCGCCCAACTTCAGGCCTTGCTCCTCGACAAAGGCGGCGACGCGGTCATTGCTCGACGTGCTCACCGAGACGGCGAGGGGGTCGAAGTCGAGGACCGGATCGATGACCACGGCGTCCTTCGTGGCCTCGTCGAAGACGACGTAGGTGAGGGTCCAGGTGGCGGGGTCGAAGAAGGTCTCGATCTGCATGACGTACTCCACATGGCGAGGCGGAGGTCCCTCGCGGCTGCCCGTACATCATGCACGCGTCGTGCCAAGTTGGGTAGAACGCGCGATATGCGCCGTCCTGGGCGGAAGTGGGCGCCCTGACGCAGACGTTGGAGGGCGAGTGGGGCACTTGCCACAGGGTGTGTTTCGCTGGCACTGTTTCAGTCGGACCAGGACTTGAAACGCGTATCGCGGGATGTTGCACCCGGACCGGCGAGCACCTCGTCCAGGGCCCGGGCCTTCAGCAGGGCCTCCTCCCACTCCGCCGCGGGGTTCGACAGGGCGATGATCGCGCCGCCGACGCCGGTGTGGGTTCGCTCGGCGCAGCAGATCAGGGTCCGGATCACCACCGCGAAGTCGGCGGTGCCGTTCACCGACAGGTAGCCGAGCGCGCCGCTGTAGATCCCGCGTGGTCCGGGCTCCAGCGCGTCCAGGATCTCGACCGTGCGCTCCTTGGGCGCGCCGGTCATCGACCCCGGGGGGAAGGCGGCGACGAGGGCGTCCATGGCGTCGTGCTCGGCGGCGAGGTCGCCCTGGATGGTGCTGACCAGGTGGTGCACGGTGGCGAAGGGCTCGACCGCCATCAGGGAGGGCACGCGCACCGAGCCCGGCTGACTCACCCGGCCGAGGTCGTTGCGCAGCAGATCGACGATCATCAGGTTCTCGGCGCGATCCTTCTCGCTGGACGCGAGCGTGTCGGCTGCGGCGCGATCCCGGACCGGGTCGGCGTGGCGGGCGATCGTTCCCTTGATCGGCCGGGCCTGCACCCGTCCGGCGCGGTCGACGGCGAGGAACTGCTCCGGGCTGGTCGAGAGCACGACGGTGTCGCCGTGGGCGAGCCAGGCACCGTAGGGGGCCGGGTTGCGGCGCCGGAGCAGGCGGAACGTCGCCAGGGGATCGGCGAGGGGGCCCGTCTGCAGGCGCTGGGTCAGGCAGATCTCGTAGGACTCGCCGTCGGTGATCAGCTCCTGGGCGCGGTGGATGGCCTGCAGGTAGGCTGGCCGGTCGACGGTCGGGACCAGCGGGGCCGTGGCCGGGGCGCTCGGCGGGGGCAGGGGAGCGAGCTGGCGCAGGGCGGACGTGGTGGTGGCGAACCAGGCGCGGGCGGCGTCCCCCTCGCCCGGGCGCACGACGGCGACCAGCCAGACGGCGCCTTCGTGGTGGTCGACGACCAGGACCCGGTCGAGGAAGGCGAGGCTGACGTCGGGCGCCTCGTCTGGGGTGGGCGCGCCGTGGTGCCAGCGGGCCTTGCAGCCGTAGCCGAACCAGCCGACCCAGCCGCCGACGAAGGGGAAGGGCACGTCGAGGTCGGCGCGGTGCTCGCGCAGGGGGGCGCGGATGGCCTCTTCGAGCGGCACGTCGAGGGGCTCCGGCGGCAGGCCCTTGCGGTGCAGGACCGGGGGCTCGCCGTGGCGCCAGGTGAGGTGGCGACCCAGGGGGCCGTCGGCGGCGCCGAGCACGGACCAGCGGCTGGGGCTCGCGCCCTGCTGGCCGCTGCTGTCGAGCCAGGTGGCGCAGAAGCGGCCGTGCACGAGGCGCTCGAACGCGGCCTCGACGTCGATGGACAGGGCGAGGCGGCGGGTGAGGATCCGGGTTGGAGTTGGATTTTCAGAGGTTGCGGCGGGAGCGGAGTCTCGAGTTTCGAGTTTCGAGTTTCGAGTTTCGAGATCGTGCTCGGAGCGGTTCGACTCGGCGTGGGGGGCGAGGGTGCCGTACCGGTCAGCCACGCCCGCCTGTTCGAGGAAGCGGGCGATGAGCTCCTGGCCGTGGAGGGTTCCGATGGACTCGGGGTGGAACTGCACGCCGATCCGCAGGTGTTCGCGGGTGTGGTCGCGGAGCGCCATGACGACGCCGTCAGGTGCCCAGGCGCTGGCGGTGAGGCCCTCCGGCAGCGGGGTCTGCACCATGAGGCTGTGGTAGCGCACGACGGGCAGATCCTGGGGAAGGCCCTCGAAGATCCCGTGTCCGTCGTGGCGGAGCGGGTGGATGCGGCCATGCATCGGAGCGGGGGCGTGCACGACCCGTCCTCCGGCCGCCCAGCACAGGCCCTGGTGGCCCAGGCACACGCCGAGGATCGGCACGTCGAGGTGGCGCAGGACGTCGGCGCTCACGCCCAGATCGCGGTCCTCACCCGGGCGGCCGGGGCCGGGGGAGATGAGGATGGCGTCGGGCTGCAGGGCGCGGATGCCGGCCAGGTCGACGGCGTCGTTCTGCACCACCCGGGGCATGCGCCCGGTCACCCGCGCGACCAGGTGGGCCAGGTTCCAGGTGTAGCTGTCGTGGTTGTCGAGGAGCAGGATCACGACGCGCGACCGGGGATCGGGGTGGCCTCGACCAGCTGGAGCGGGGGGAAGGCGGGGCGGCCTGCACGCAGGCGGGCGACGGTGTCGGTGTCGCTGTGGCGGACAACCCGGAAGCCGCGGCGCTCCATCCAGCCGGCGATGGCCAGCGGAGGCAGCTCGAAGCGCAGGGGCTCGCCCAGGACGCGCAGTCCGGCGCGACCGGCGCGCTCGGCGGCGGCCAGGTGCAGGGGCGTCGCGGTCGTGGTCCAGAGGTCCATGAGGAGGACCAGGTCTGGCCCGAAGTGAAGGGACAAGGCGGACAAGGTGCGCTCGACCGCGGCCTCGGGCAGGTACATGGACACCCCCTCCCAGACGACGACCGTGGGGGTGTCTGGGCGGAGCACGCTGCGGGCGAGCACGTCGGCGAGGGACTGGGCCGCCAGGTCGGCGGTGATCACCTGGCGGGCGTCGGCGGGCAGGCCCTGGCGCCTCACCCGGCGGGCCTTGCGCCGGGCGGTGGCGGGGTGGTCGAGCTCGACGACGATCGCGTGGGCCAGCGGCAGGCGCCAGGCGCGGCTGTCGTAGCCGGCGCCCAGCAGCAGCACCTGGGACGCGCTGGGGGCTGCCGCGGCGAGGCGTTCGTCGATCCAGCCGTGCCGCGCGCCGATGGAGGCGACGAGACCGGGATCGAAGCCCCGTTCGGCGAGGTCGGCGGCCGGTCCGGCGGTGGCGGCGGAGTGCACGAGCGCACGGGCGGGCGCGCGGAGGAAGCCGAGCGCGTGGGGATCGTGGACCAGCCGGTCGTCTCGCCGGTGCTCCAGGGCGCGGGCGAGGCAGACACCCTCGGCGGTCAGGCTGGGCCAGGAACGCATGGCCCGGACGTAGCCGATCCCGCCGCGCCCGTCCCCGCGGGGTACAGACCCGACATGCGCGCCGTGCTCCGCCTTGCCTACGACGGGACCGACTTTGCCGGTTGTTCGCCTCTTCCCGGCGAACGAACCGTCGTGGGCGAGCTGGTCGCCGCCCTGTCCCGGGTCGCGCTCGCCCCCACCTTCGCCGAGACCCTCTCCCGCACCGACGCCGGGGTGCACGCCCGCGGCAACCTCGGCCACGTCGTGCTCCCTCGGTCGGTAGACCCCGCGGACCTGCTGCGGATCCTCGATCGCCACCTGCCCGACGATCTCCGCTGCGTCGAGGTGATCCCGGTCAACGCGCCTCCGGTCGCTGCCGAGAAGACCTACCGCTACCAGCTCGACCGCAGCCCCTTCGGCGACCCCCACCGCGCGCGCACCTGGTGGCGGGTCCCCGGTGCGCTCGACGAGGCCGCACTGCACCGCCTCGCGGCGGCCTGCGTGGGCACCCACGACTTCGAGGCGTTTCGCCGCAGCGGCGAGACCCGCGAGGATCTGACCCGCACGCTCGCTGCGGTGACCTGGGATACCGTGCCCGACGGCCTCGTCTGCGAGGTGAGGGGACAGGGCTTCCCCTACCGGCTGGTGCGCAGCCTGGTCGGGGGCATGGTGATGGTGGCCCGAGGATCGGCGTCCGAAGAGGACTTCCTGGCAGCGCTCGCCGGAGGGGCGGGACCGGCCAGCCGGCAGACGGCCCCCGCGCGGGGCCTGTGGCTGATGGGGATCGCGCTGTCCGGCTAGGGCGTGTCCTCGGCGGCGAGCTTGGGTACGCCGCTCACGTCGACGACGAAGATGCCGGAGAGCAGGTTCAGCACGGCGACGCGGTCTCCGCTCGGCGAGACCGAGATGGCGCCGGTCATGCCCGCGAAGTGGGCGAGCGTCCGGGTCTCTGCGCCCGCGCGCACCTGCAGCGCCCAGGTGCCGGCCATGGCGGGCGTCAGCTTCCAGGCGCGCCCGAACGCATCGGTCTGCTCGTGCACCCCCACCGGCTCGGCGCGCGCCAGGCTGTCCAGGGTGGTGCGCTCGCTGACCACCGCGCCGACGAGTCCACTGGGCCCGGGCACGCCAACGACGAGATCCTGGCCGAGGTAGTCCGCCTCCTGGGTCGTCAGGGCGTCCAGGTCGTAGCGAACCCAGCCCTGGGGGTAGCGGTTGGCGAAGAGCTCCCCGTCGGACCCGCCCCACACGGGCCAGGCGTCGAAGATCTCCCGCCCCTGGTCGACCAGGACCAGGGTCTCGGCGGGGGCGGGGGCATCCTCGGCGACAGCGGGCTGTGCGGGGCGCCGGGCGCACGCGGTCAGCAGCAGGGGGACGGCGAGGGCACTCGGCAGGCGCATGGGGGCTCCACGGCTGGTTCTCCGCCCTCCTATGGCCCCGCGAGCGGCCCCTCACCCGGTGGTCGCTCGAGCGGTCGATCCGCCGAACCGACCGGTCGGCCGGCGGTCTTGGGGAGCACTCCGCGAACCTGGCTTCAGTAGCAGGTCATCGCGATGTTGCAGTCGTTCGTCGGCAGGTCGATGCAGCTGGCAATGTCCAGGCGGCCCTGCGGCGAGGCGGCGTTGCAGGCTTGTGCACAGGCCGTGACCTCGGCGTCGTCTGCGCCCTCGTCGTCGCAGAAGAAGCCCAGATCGTCGCAGGCGTCCTGGCACGTGGACAGGTTCTCGGTCCCGCCGCCGCCACCGCCGCCGCCGCCGCCATTTCCACCGTCATTCTGGCAGACACCGGGACTGCCGTCGCCGAGGTCGCAGGTCTGGTCGACCTCGCAGTCCGAGTTGGCGAGGCAGCCGTTCTCGCAGGTGCCGAATGTAGGACTGGCGCAGTACTGTCCGGCGTCACAGGTGTTCGGACCGCAGGAGCGGTCAACACCCGAGCTGCCACCATCATTCCCACCACAGGCGGCGAGAAGGAAGAGAAATGCGAGCGAGAGGGGTCGAAATGCGGACATGCTTCGGGCTCCGTCGTGATCCCACCGGATTGGTGGCGCGCGACGAACCCCGTACCGACTCGGGTACTTCCACTCGTTTCCGAGAATCTTTCACTCGCCTTGTGGGGTGCCCTCGAGCCCGGCCTCCCAGCCGCCGCCCTGCAGTCGGCGCACGCCCTGGTCCAGGTCGCGTCCGGTCAGGCTCTCCGGGGTCAGGGTGCGCACGCCGTCCCCGTCGGGCTCCAGATCGGGCAGGCCGTCGAGGCCGATCGCGGTGAACCAGGCGGACGCGTCAAGGGTCAGCGCCACGTGGGTGTCCTCGGCCAGCTCGCCGTCCAGGGGCAGCCCGAGCAGGCGCCGGCGCAGCAGCGCGACGTTGGCGTCGGAGCCGGCCATCCAGGGCTCGGACCAGGTGATGGCCGCGCGAAAAGGGAGTTCCTCCCCTGCTCGCTCGGCGGTGCCCTCGACCAGGAGGGTGTCGCTGCCCTCCAGGGGCTCGAGCCAGATCTCCGCCGCGGCGACCGTCCCCGCGACGCCGACCCCGTGCTCCAGGGCCAGCGGCTCGGTCGTCAGCACGTCCACGACCACCTGATCGGGCGCCTCGCCGACCAGCTTGCCCGCCGCATGCGCATCGGCGGACAGGGGCAGCTGGGACCACAGGTAGACTGGCCCGACCGCCAGCTCGGCGCGGGTGAGGGTCAGGGACCCCTCGCCGATGGGCACCGCGTCTACCGGTCCGGCGCCGGCGACGGTGACGTCGAGATCGACGCGCTCGCCCCCGGTGGAGGCGGCGCAGGCGGTCAGGAGGAGGAGCCAGGGCAGGGTGCGCATGGGCGGAGCGTATCCCTGTTGCAACTGGGGTGCAGCTGCGTCACCGGCCTACAGCCCACTGAGCGCGGCAGCCTCCCAGAATACGCCGTCTTCCTCGCGGATCGTCGTCCACGTCGCCCGGTCGTCCGAGCGGTACACCGCGCCAGCGCTGCCGATCCCGACGTAGGTCTCGCCGGTGTAGACGATGTCGGTCAGCTCGACGGTGAGCTCCCGGCGGGTCCAGGTCACGCCGTCCGTGCTCTCGATCGCCTCCATGCCGTGCAGGACGAAGAAGGCGTCTCCCACGTGGCGGACCCGGAACAGGGGGTCCAGCGTGCCGGAGTCGCGCTCGGTCCAGGTCACGCCGTCGTCGCTCGTGTGGATTGCGCCGTTCTGCCCCACCGCGACGAAGGTCCCGTTGCCGTACGCGAGGTCCAGCACCTTGTCGCCGACGTAGATGGGCTCGGACCAGGTGATGCCGTCGCGGCTGGTGACGACCATGCCGGCCGCGCTGTCCTGCCCGCCGGCGACGAACAGACCTTCGCCGTAGGTCACCGCGTAGAGCTCGACGTCGAAGGCCCCGCCCTCGGACTCCATCCAGCGGGTGGGATCGATCGCGGAGAACGTCTGGTTTCCGAGACCGACGATCACGTGGCGCCCGCCGCCGTAGGCGATGTCGGCCAGGGGCAGGCCCGCTGCGGTCCGCACGCCGGTCCACTCGAGCAGGTCCGCCGAGCCGATCGCCGAGGGGCCGCCTTCGAACTCGCCTACGGCGACCGCGCCGAGGGGCCCCCCTACGATGGCGCGCAGATCGGACACGCCGTCCCGGGCTTCCTGCACCAGCTCGAAGCCGGAGCCATCGAGGGGCACGGTGCCGATCACGCTGCCCGGGCCGACCATGGCCACCGCAGCGCGCACGCCGCGAGCGCGGGGATGCGCGAGGCCCCAAGCGACCGCGCCGACCTCCCGCTCGTAGGTGGACAGCGCGCCGTCCTCGTCGACGTCGAGGTACACCCCAGAGCCGTAGGAGACGCGCTCGAGGAGCAGGCGGCCGACCGGGTCGTTGATGGTGACCTCGGCCGTGCCCGCCGAGAGGTCGGCCATCGCCGGGCCGATCCAGCCGGCGTACCCGATCTCGAGGATCATGTGCTCCTGCACGCCCAGGACTTCGCCGCTGCCCCCGCCGATGCTGATCTGGGGCATGTCCAGCGTCGCGGACAGGATCCCGCCGTCGGGACCCTCCAGCTCGAGCTTGACGGGGCCGGACAGGTAGATGTTCAGGCCGCACAGGGAGCCGCGGTCGCCGATGTTGCGAGACAGGCCGATATCGAGCGGCCGGGTCAGGTCCACGGTCGTGTCTTCGAGGGGCAGGCCATCGACGTCGACGAGCGTCAGGCGGTCACCGCCGCAGGTGTAGCCCTCGGTCGACTCGATCGGAAGGTCCATCCGTCGCATCTGGCCGTCCGATGCCTCGGCCGCGGTCAGCTTGCCCGGGTTGCCGACCATGGTGCCGGGATCGGTCCCACGCGGGGTGCAGCCGATCGCGAGCGACAGGGCGGTGAGCAGGAGGGTGGAGCGCATCAGGACTCCTTCGTGGGGGTCGTCAGCGGGAAGAAATGCAGGTTGATCTGGACGACTTCTTCGGCGTCGTCCTTGGCGCTGTCGCACAGGTCGCACAGGCGGGCCTGCAGGGCGTTGAGCTCGGCCTTCAGCGTCGGCAGCAGGGAGCGGGGCACGGTGGCGGTGACGGCCAGGAAGTGGCGGTCGTCGGGATCGAAGGCGTCGATCGCGGACTTCGCGCGGTCGAGCATGCCCTGATGGTAGTTGTGTACGGCGAGTCCCGCGACCTCGCGGGGCGTGGTGAGGGTGGCCTCCCGCGACTCGAGCTTGCCGTCGACCTCGACCAGCAGCCCCAGGGTCTTCAGCGACTCGAGGGCGGCCTCGACCTGGCGCACGGTGAGGGTGGGGTGCACCCGATGGCGGATCCACCCCGGGTCCGCGCGAAAGCCTGGGATGCGAGCCAGCTCCCGGATGGCCGGGTAGTACCAGCGGGACAGGTAGGCGAAGCCCTCGCCCTCGATGCGGCGCGCCTCCAGAAAGCGCCTCGTGGCGGCGATGTGGTCCCAGGCCTCCTGCTGCTCGGCGGCGGTGTCGGCCTGCTCCAGCTGGACCAGCGCGCCGAAGAAGGACGCCTCCGACGTGTCGAGTCCCAGGGCGGTGATCACTCCGGGCAGGGTGGCAGGGGTCAGGTTGCGGCGGCCCTCGATCAAATCCTTCAGGAAGGACGGGGACTTCTGGCCTGAGCGCCGGCTGAACGCCCGGTGGCTGTACCTCGGGTTCGCCTCCTTGCGGGCGGCGAACCAGTCGTCGAGGAACTGGCGGTAGTCTAGATAGGTGAAGAGGTCTGGCGAGTCGGCCATGTCGGCGCCCCGGTACGATCGGACGGGATGCAGGTACACCTGCACGGCGTCCGGGTACACCTTCCGACTGTATGCGGTCCCGCCGTCCTCAGGAGGCATGGAGCGTACGCGGGGCGCGTACGGCGGGGAGGCTGGCCAGTACAGGGACGGTCATGCTCACGACCCGATGACCGGCAGCACGGCACCCATCTGGGAACGAACGGCATTGGACCAGGCTTCTCGCGGCCACCAGTCGTAGGCCTCGGCACCGTAGCCAGGCTGGCCGGGGCGCTCGTACTCGGCGGGGGCGAGGCCCATGGACTGGGCAACGGTGCCGAGCCACTGGCTGTAGAACAGGCCCGGGCGGTAGTGGGCCTGCTCGGGCATGTCGGTGCCGACGAGCCGGCGGTTGTCCCGATCGCGGTAGTCGACGTACTGGCCGGTCCGCAGGAAGCCGCCCGCGCTGCCAGCAGTCACGACCGGCAGTCCGATGGGATCGTGGGTGACGTTGCCGGACTCCTGCACCCACATCACCAGGCTGTCGTCGAGCACCGTGGTGCCGCCGCCCTGGTCGATCATCAGGCGGTCGCACAGGTCGACGAAGACGTGCTCGAAGAAGCGGCGCTGGCTGGCGAGCATGTGGTCCTGGCGGTCGGACTCCCACAGGCGGTGGGCCACGTCCTGGTGCCAGTCGCCGCTGAAGGGCTCGAACTGCTGCCAGGCGTCCAGGGTGACGATCCGGGTGGTGTCGCAGGCGAGTGCGATGGCGATGACCTCGTTGTAGAGGTCATAGTAAGCGGCATTCTGCGCAGGGTCGTTCCCCCAGGCCCCCGGGTGTTCGTGGCTGGCGACCTGGGACGGCCGGCGCACGTCCTCGCAGGCGGTGCTCGCGCCCAGCGCCCGCTCGAGCTCGGCGAGGCGGTCCATGTGGTCGTCGAGGCGGCGGCGGTCGTTGGCCGAGAGCCGGCGGGCATCCCCGAAGGCGCCGCTGCGGACCTGCTGGTAGTGGGCGAGCACCTTGTCGACCACCGGCCCGCGTTCCCCCTCGCCGAGGCCGTCGCGGAAGATCTGGTCGAAGAGCTGGCGGCTGGAGTCGACCGGGGTCGAGGCGACCACGCGGCTGCGCGGATCGGCAGGGTTCTCGAGGCGCCAGGACACCGACGTCTGACCGCCGAGCCCGATGTGGATGGAGCGACGGAGGAAGGCGCTGCGGTCGGGGTAGAAGGTGTCTGACCAGGCCAGCACCTGGTCGAGGGTGGGCTGGTACTCGGTCACCGGGCTGTGCCCCTCGTACTCACCGTCGTTGCGGGCGTAGTTCCCGAGGTATCCGCCGGCGTGGTGGCCGATGTAGAACGGAATGTCGAGGCCGCGCAGGACGTTCATGCGCCGGGCCAGCGCGGGGGTGAGGCGGCTCGACGAGGCGGTCAGACACGGGGAGAGCGTGTTGTCCGCCCCCGCGGCCGACAGGGTCAGGGCGCCGTGGCGCAGGTCATGGCCGCCGGCGAGCCGGGTCGAGCCGGTGAGGGTCGCGTCCTGCGGGTACATGTTGTCGACCCAGACGCCGCCGTGGTGCGAGCTCAAGCTGATGAAGCGCTTGGGTCCGGCGATGCCGTCGCTGGCGCGCGCTTCGCGGGGGAGGAGCGAGGGGAGCAGGGGCACGGCGAGGGCGAAGCCGCCGGCGCCACGGAGGAACTGACGTCGGTTCATGGGCACCTCCTACAGCGCCTTGAGGCGGAACTCGGGACGGGCGGCCACGTCGCGCAGGGCCTCGACGAGGGGTCGCCCGTCGGCGAGGTCTTCACGGATGGACTCGAGCCAGCAGCCGTCGGCCACCTCGTCCTCGAGGCGCGCGGTGACGTGGCGGACGGCGAAGCGGGCGAAGCAGGCGTGGTGCTTGCCGCTGGCGATGATGCGCTCGGACAGGCCCTCGGCGCCGGCGACGGGCTCGACGTCGTACGCATCGAGGCGGGGCACGGCGCTGGTGTCGACCGGCAGGCGGTCCAGGACCGCGCCGTCTTCGGCGTAGATCGTCTCTTCTGTGCGGAAGCGCCCCAGGGCGTCGAAGTCCTCGGTGGCGTAGCCCAGCGGGTTGGTGCGCTGGTGGCAGTTGAGGCAGCTGGTGCCCTCGCGCTCGGTCAGCTGCTCGGTCTGGCTGCGCCGGGTGGAGCGCTCGTCGATGGTGGGCAGGTCGCCGAGATCGGCCGGAGGCGCGCCGACCGTGTCGCACAGGATGTGGCGCCGGATCCGCACGCCCTTGTGGATGGGCTGGGTGAGGTGCGAGCCGGCCGCGACCAGGGCCGGCCGGGTGAGGATGCCGTAGCGGGCGGGATCGTGGTCGGGCTCGGAGGCGCCGTCCCAGGGGTAGCTGTCGTAGAGCGCGGCCACGTCCGGGTCACGGGTGACGATGGCCGTGGTGCGGAACAGATCATCCAGGGTGCCGTCGCGGGCGACCTCGTAGTGCACGAGATCGGCGGCGTCGGCCAGCATGCGCTCGCGCAGGCCCGGGGCGGGAGCGTCCTCGCCGGCGAACGCGGCGTAGCGGGGGTCGTTGGCGAGACCGTCGAAGGGCCGCAGGGCGTCGGTGTGCAGCCAGGCTGTGAACAGCGCCTCGGTGGCGGCGGCGGTGCGGGGGTCGCGGGAGACCCGGTCGAGCTGGGCGGCGTAGACCGCGTCATCGAGGAGCGAGCCGTCCGCGGCCGCGGCGAGCAGGGCGTCGTCGGGCGGGGCTTGCCAGAAGTGGTAGGCGAGGCGATTCGCTAGCTCGAAGGCGGAGAGTTCGGCGAGATCATCCCGTCCGTCGACCGGGGCGGCGCCGTCCTCGAGGTGGTAGAGCATGTGCGGGCTGGACAGCAGGACCGTGACCAGGGCGGCGAGGCTGTCCCGGTCGAGGTCGTCCGCCTGGAACACCTCGTCCATCAGGAAGGCCACCTCGGCGTCGGGCACCGGTCGGCGGGTGACCCGCGCGCCGAAGTCGCGGATGAAGGCCTCGACGCAGGCGCGGTCGTTGGAGGAGTCCCAGTCGACAGCGCAGTCGCCGAGTGCGGCCTGCACGCGCCAGTCCTCGGCGACCAGGGCGCGGCCGAAGGCGTCACCGACGTGGTAGTAGGCGGTGACGTGGTCGTCTCCGACCAGCTGGTCGAGGCGGGGCTGCTCGCCGGTGTCGGCCGGCACGGCAGCGAGGGGCTCGGTGACGGCGGCGAGCAGGGCGTCACGCAGATCGTCATGGTCGAAGGCGCCGGCGAGGGCGCGCACGGTGTTGACGTACGCGGGTTGGGACAGCCGGCGCAGCGGACTCGCGACCGGCGCGGCGGCGGGATCGCAGGTGAAGGTCGGCGGGTCGAAGCCGTCCACGTGGGGGTCGCTGGGGTCGTGACCGACGGGCTCCGCGGGGGGACAGCCCGCGAGCAGCACGAGCAGGCACAGTCCGCGCATGACACCTCCTTCCGGGACTGATCCGTACGGCGGGGGAGGGGGGCTGTCGGCAAAACGCCGTACCGAGGTCGGGTACGGACCGGCGATCAGCGCGCAAGGGACGGCATGGCCGGGGTGCGGTACACTGGGCGAGCCGTTCCTCCGGCGCTGGAGTTGTCATGAAGCAACGTCGTTCTGCGGCCCAGGGGGCTCCCGAGCCCGGGTCGAGCAAGCAAGGGCCCGCTCCGGCGGTCGCCCAGACCCAGGGCAACGCCGCGGCCGCCGCGCAGATCCCGGGGGGCGATCCCCAGGCGATGCTGGCGGAGCACGCCGAGAATGCGGCGGTGACCGCATCGGGCACCCTGCCGGGCGGCATGACCCTGGGCCAGGTGGACGGCAACACCTTCCAGACCGAGGGCGACACCCGCATGACGGTCGGCGTGGCCCGCTGGGGCGCCTGGATCGACATGCATCCCCCGATGGTCATCCAGCCGGGCAGCATCCTGCACCGCCTGGCGACCGGCGGCGTGACCGTGTCGCGGGTGCAGATCAGCTTCGACTCGGGCCGCGCGTCGGTCTCGCTGGACACGGGCACGATGGGCAACATCCTGGACGCGGTGATGGGCCTCGAGGGCGACATCCGCGAGGCGTTCGAGGGCGCCATCGAGGGGGCCCTGCCCAGCGAGCTGGTCGGCTTCGACCCGTTCACCGATCCCGACATCACCGGCCGGGTGCAGAAGATCATGGCCGGGTTCTCCGGCGCCTTCGGCAAGGGCGGCAACACGGACGTCGACGCGCTGGCCGCGCAGGTCGAGGATCCGAGCGTGGGGCTGTCGATCACGCCCAAGCCCGCGAAGTTCGACCTCGGCGAGAAGATGGCGTTGGACGTGGGGGATCGCGCGTGGTTCCAGGTGAGCGCCGACATGGCGGGCTCGCTGAAGGACGCGATGGACGCCCCCCAGGTCGAGGCGCTGCGGATCTCCGCCCGCGACCTCACCATCGAGCACGAGACCGCCGGCGCCCTGGCGGCGATCAGCATCCGCAGCGCCGAGCTGGGCCCGGACCTGTCCCTGCGCAGCTTCGACTACGACCTGTCGACGGAAGGCATCCTGGGGGGCCTGAAGGCGCTCGCGATGCTGTTCCAGCTGCGCTCGGGTCAGGACCTGGGCGTGCGCGACATCAACAGCCCGCGCCTCGAGGCCCTGCGCGAGATGATCGACAGCAAGGTCCGCGAGACCGTGCCCGAGATGCTGCGCCAGCAGGTCGAGGCCCATCGGGACGCCATTCCCGGGCTGGACCTGGGCAACGTGCTGCCTGGGTCGGTCTAGGCCTCAGTCGACCGCGACGCTGACCAGCCGGATCCAGGTGCTGGACTCGGGGGGCAGCGGCTGCAAGCGCTCGTGGCGCTCCAGCCTGGCGTGGCGGACGACCGCGCGGACCGCGTCGTGCAGGCCGGGCGCACACTCGAGGATCTTCCCCATCTTCTTCACGGACCCCGTGCCGTCGACGGTGACCGGCACCAGGCAGGCCTGACCGGCGAGATCGACCGAGGGAGCAGGAAAGACCGGCTGGATCGACCAGTCGTCGGAGATGTGGGGCAGGAGGAGCACCGGGTCGTCCTCCCTCGCCGTCGCGAGGGCGTCGAGGGCGGCATCCAGGCGGGGGCCGTCGATGGGCCCGGAGCCGGCGACCGCATCGACGACCGCGACCAGCTCGGCCTCGTACCGATCCCCGGCCAGCGAGGCGCGGTAGCGGCTCAGGTCCCACTGGGGCGCGAGGCCCTCCTGGCCGAGGTGGCGGACCCGGTCGTAGCACTCGGGGGCGGTGCACACGCGCAGGGCGAGCACGCTGCGGCCCAGCTGGGAGCGCAGGGCCGACTCGCCGAGGAAGGCGACCGACTCGTAGTAGTTGCCGAGGTCGGTGAAGAGGGAGACGGCTCGGGGGAGGTCGTCGGCGACCAGCTCTC
>CALATR010001060.1 GCA_937891875.1 uncultured Pseudomonadota bacterium
CGTGTCCGGCTCGCTGTCGTCGAAGCCGTCGTTGGCGACGAAGCGGGCGCTGATCCGATCGCCCTTGGCGGTGAACGAGGGATCCAGGGTCGGTCCGGTCTGCCCGAGGTCGACCCCGTCGCGCACCCAGTGCACGGTGATGCCGACCGGATCGCCCTCCTCGTCGGTCGCCGAGGCGGATGCGGTGAGGGTGGTGTCGGTGTGGGCGAACTCCGGCGTGATGGCCGGCAACACGACCACCGGGGGCGCGTTGTAGATGGTCACGGACGCCGTGCTGGACGGGCCCGAGCCAAACTCGTCGCTGGGCCTTGCGGTCACCTCCCAGACCTCGCCGCGGCGGGTCTCGCTGGCCGGGACCCGGCGGTCAGTCAGCTCCGTGCGCTCCACCCCGTTGACGCTCCAGCTCCACTCCACCTCGACGATGTCGTCATCCGCGTCCTGGTAGACCACCTGGGCCTGCAGGTCGTCGTCCCCCCGCGGCTGCTCGGGGGTGATGCTGAGCCCGACCGTCGGCGGTGCGTTGCCGATGGTGACCTCGGCGCTGAACTCGGGGCCGAACACCTTGCCGTCCGAGGCGACGACCCCGACGCTCCAAACCTGACCGCGCTCGGTGAGGTCGGGCGGCACCGTGTCGGTCGTGACGTCGGCCACCAGCTCTCCGTCGACCCGCCACTCGTACAGGTAGTCGACCGGGTCGCCGTCGGGATCGATCGCGTCCTCGGAGACCCGGGCACGCAGCTCGGATCGTGTATCCGGAAAGCGTGGGTCGATCGTCACCTCTCCCGCAGTGGGCGCGGTGTTGCACGCGGCGAGCACGAGGAGCAGGGTAGGCAGACAACGCGCGAACATGGCGGACCTCCGAGGAGGTCAGGCTACCGCCTGCCGACGCCACGGGTGTTGCGGGGTGTGACGAGCCCGACGTCGCCCGCGCGGACGGGTCGGCTAGCGCTTGCCGTCCAGGCTGTCGTAGCGCGCGCGCACGGCCTTGAGGTCGTTGAACGTCAGCCGCTTGTGTGCCGGGTTGCGCAGCAGATAAGCCGGGTGGAACGTCGGCATCACCGGGATGCCGTGCAGCTCGCGCCAGTGACCACGGCTGCGGGTGATGCCGTCCGTCGTGTCGAGCAGGTTCTTCAGCGCGACCGAGCCGAGCACCAGGATGAGCCTGGGCTGGATGGCCGCGATCTGGCGCATCAGGAAGGGCAGGCAGGAGGCCACCTCCGCCGGGGCCGGGTTGCGGTTGTCCGGCGGGCGGCACTTGACGACGTTGGCGATGTAGACCTGCTCTCGCTGCAGCCCGAGCACGTGCACCAGCATCTTGTCGAGCATCTCGCCCGCCGCCCCCACAAAGGGCTCGCCGACGCGATCCTCGTTGAAGCCGGGCGCCTCGCCCACGATCATGAGGTCGGCCTCCGGGTCGCCGACGCCGAACACGATGTTGCGCCGGCCCTCGCACAGCCCGCAGCGGGTGCAGTCACCGAGCGCCTGGCGCACGTCCGCGAGGCTCTCCGCCCCGGGTGCAAACAGGGTCGAGCCCGGAGGAACGGCGATCAACGCCGGTTGTTCCTTGGTGGACGCAGAGCTGGTCGGGGCGCTCGCGGGAGGATCAGCTGGCGCCACCGCCTCGACGACGGGGTCCAGCACGGACTCGTCGACGACGCCCAGGGCACGGTTCGCCTCCAGCGCCGCGCGCACGTCCGCAACCAGGTCCGCCAGCTCGTCGCGCATCTCGCTCACCCCTGCCCTCCGTCGTAGCGCACGCCCAGGTCACGCAGCGCGCTGATCACGTCGAACAGGGGTAGCCCGATGATGTTGTTCCAGTCGCCGTCCACGTGCTCGAAGAGCCAGGCACCGTGCCCCTCGATCGCGTAGCCACCGGCACAGCCGCTCCCCTCCCCGGTGTCGACATACGCCTTCAGCTCGGCATCCTCGAGATCGGCGCGCATGGAGAGCCGGGTCCGCGCCACCGCCGCCCGCTCGTCCCCGGCCGGCGTCACCAGGCACCACGCGGTCACGAGATCGTGGGAGCGTCCGCGGAGCGACTGCAGCCGTGCCAGATGATCGTCAGGGTTCAACGGCTTTCCGATGGGAGCGCCTCCATCGTGGAGAACCTGGTCCGCACCCAGGACGATCTCCCCGGGACACCGAGCCGCCACGTCTCGCGCCTTGGCCCGCGCCAGAGCCAGGGCCACCTCGAACGGATCGGTCGTGTCCAGGGCGGCCTCGATCGAACGTTCGTCCACTGAAGACGGCACCGCGCGCACGCGCAGCCCCGCCGACTCCAGCATGCGCCGCCGAAACGGAGATGCACTCGCCAGGACCAAAGTCTGCAAGTTCGCTCCTCGAACCCCGAAGGTTGCGTGGTGGTCGGGGTCATCCAACCTGCAGCGCCACGACGCGCACTGCAAGCGCGTGCGTGCACCGCACACGACGTTGCTGTATGGGACCGCTCTGCTACACTCGCGGACGCGCTGGGGGCGCCCCGGCACGCCTGCCCAATCGGGGCGCGGAGGCCAGCTCATGAGCGGTGCGGTCGGAATCGACCTCGGGACCACGTTCAGCGCCATTGCCACGGTCAACAAGTATGGCGACGCGGAGATCCTCACGAACGTGGAGGGTGACCGCATCACGCCGTCCGTCATCCTCTTCGAAGGCAATGACGTCATCGTCGGCAACTACGCCAAGCAGGCGGCGGTCGTGTACCCGGAGCAGGTCGTCGAGTTCGTCAAGCGCCACATGGGCGAGGCGGACTATCGCTTCGACTATCGGGGGCGGTCCTACAACCCGGAGGAACTGTCCAGCTTCATCCTGCAGAAGCTGAAGCACGACGCGGAGCTGCGGCTCGGGCATCCGGTGGAACACGCGGTCATCACCGTGCCCGCCTACTTCAACGAC
>CALATR010001061.1 GCA_937891875.1 uncultured Pseudomonadota bacterium
CGCTGACGGAGTCCGTGGCGCTCGCGGCATGAGGCCAGGTACCTCGTGGCTGGTGGTGCCTGCCTCCGTGCTTGGCTGATCGGTCACCCTGCGGCTGCTACGCTCGCTGCATGCTTCGCCTGCTGCTCCAGACCCTGCCGCCCGATCTGGTCCACCGCGATCCGGGCACCGGCCCTGTACGCATCGAGTACTTCGGCACCGCCGGCTTCGTGCTGCACGGACCGAGCCGGACCGTCGTGCTGGACCCCTACGTCAGCAGACCCGGCGTGTTCACGACCCTGTTCCGACCGCTGGTCCCCGACGCCGAGCGCATCGCCGCCCTGATTCCGGTCGCTGACGACGTGCTGATCGGCCACGCCCACCACGATCACGTGCTGGACGCCCCCGTGCTGTGTCAGCAGACCGGGGCCCGGTTCATCGGCTCGGTCGACGCGTGCAACGTCGCCCGCGCCGCTGCCGTGCCCGAAGCGCAGATCGTGCAGACCGAGGGTCGAGAGGACATTCCCTGCGGCCCGAGCTGCACGGTGCGGGGCCTGCCGGCGGCCCACGGTCGGGTGTACTTCAACCGGGTGACCCTTCCTGGCACCATCGACACGCCTCCGCCGTGGCCTCCCCGGTTCCGGGACCTCCGACACGGGCTGGTGCTGAACTGGTTCGTCGAGCTGGACGGGCTGCGCATCGTGCACATCGACTCCGCCGAGTTCTTCGAGGAGGAGCTGAAGGACGTGCGCTGCGACGTGCTGTGTCTGTGTGCCATCGGTCGGGCCTACCGCCCGAACTACGTCGCGGATGCGGTGCGGCTCCTGAAGCCACGCTGGGTGCTGCCCTGCCACTGGGATCTGTTCACCCCCCCCATCGAAGACGAGCCGCTGCTCCTGCCCGGCGTGGACGTGCCCGGCCTGCTCGACGAGATCCGAGCCGCCGGGAGCGAGCCCATCCTGCTGCCTCTACGCGGAAGCTGGCGCTGCGGCTGAGGGTCGGGCCGACGCGAGCGCCCGCGCCCTGCGACTCGCTTCGAACACACATGTATCGGATCCGGGCTCTCCCTCCATGGCGTCGTACCAGACGGCATCCTCGGAGGTTGTATGTCTCGGTCTCAGCAGCGCGCCGCGTCCTCTTTGCCCAAGGAGCAGGCGGCGACCACCGCGGCCGCTCCAGCCCGGTCCTTCGACCTCGCCGAGGCGATGGCGCGACCGCGGCAGACCCTCGCTGCCCTGATGGACGCGGGCATGCCCGATCCCGATCTGGCCGTGCAGATCGTGCAGAACATGGGTGCTCCCGGCCGAGACTGGCTGCTCGACGACCCCGGTCGCTACGAGACCCTGTGCGATCAGCTGGGGGACTACTACGCCGGGCTCGTCACCCGCGTCCTGGCCCCAGACGCTCCGGGGCTGGTCGATCGCATCCCGGCGGAGGTGACTGGCGACAAGCTGGCCCAGGACAGCATCGTGCAGAGCTGGCTGGTCGGGCGGGCGGCGATCCTGGGGGAGGGGCTCGGCGGGCTGGTCGAGGACATGGGGGCGTCCATCGCGGCGTCGCCGGGCGGGCAGATCTCCCACGTCCCGGACGCGAAGGGCGAGACCGACCTGCTGACCTTCGACACCGAGCTGCCGGGCCCGAACCCGGTGCACCTGGAGCTGGCCGAGCCCGCGGTCATGATCGAGCGCCAGGACGCCGCACCGGCGGAAGAGGGCTCCCTCACGACCACCCGCACGGTCGAAGGCCACGTGACCGCCCAGGTGATCGCGACCTTCGAGGGCACGAACAGCCGCCTGCGGATGCTGGCCGAGGACCGCCACGTGAGCGTCAGCTACACCGGCAACGACCGCCTCGGGCTGTACCGCGCCCAGGCGGACCCGCCGGCCCTCGACCTGGACGGGTTCGACAAGGAGCGGTGATCCTGTCGGGTGGCGGGGGGCCCTGTGCAGCGCGACGTCTGTCAGACCCCGAGCCCTCGCGGCGAACTCCAGCTGGCGCCTGCGCCCGTTGATCCAGCGCCCCACGAACGTGGGGATCGCCGCTCGGTGAAGCGGACTGTACGGTGCCGGATGGGCACTCCCGACGTTGCCGTCGGGCACTGGAGGTTCGATGGGGCTGCGCGCAAGGTGGGGTCGGGGTCGGGGCACGCGGGCAAACGACCCGTCGTTCCTCCCCCGGGAGCGGCTGGGGCGGGAGGCGCGCCTGGCGCGGAACCTGGAGCGCGTCTACGACGTGGGCCAGGACCGGATCTGGAACGGGGGCGACGTCCTCCAGACGCTGCTCGACAAGCATGGCCCGGTCGACATCCCAGAGCCTGCGTGCTCCGCCGTGCGCGAGCTGCTGGGCGCGATGCTGTGGGGGGAGCTGGCGGCCTGGAAGGTCTCCGCGGAGCTCGCCCCCCTCCTGCCCAGCCACGAAGGGCGGCTCGCCGCGACGTCGCAGGCCCACGACGAGGCGCGCCACTTCAGGGTCATCCACGACTACCTGGAGCTGATCGGAGGGCCGACCGACGCGCCGGCGCCGTCGGCGATGCAGACCCTCGACAAGGTCCTGGCAGCGGACACGCTGGCCAAGAAGCTCGTGGGCATGCAGCTCCTGGTTGAGCCGGTGGCGCTGACCCTGTTCACGATCCTGCGTCGCTCGGAGGTCTGCCCGGTGCTCACCGAGCTCCTCCCGTACCTGGAGCAGGACGAGGCCCGTCACGTCAACGTCGGCACCAACCTGCTCCCCGAGCTGGTCCGGGACATGGGGTGGGCCGAGGCGGCCGACTACTGGGCCTACCAGGGGCGGCTGTTCCACCTCGAGGTGCGCGGACTCGCCGAGATGGAGCCCGCGCTGCGGACCCTCGGCTTCGACCCGCGCGAGGTGTACCGGCTGGGTCAGGGCAAGCAGGTCGGGGCGGCGCGCATGGTCACCGACCAGCTCGGCGGGAGTGCCGAGCGGATCACCGACTGGATGCGCGCAGGCATGGAGTTCACCGCCGTGTACCGCTTCCCGGGCCCCGAGGAGCGACGCGACGTGCTCTCCCGCCTCCGAGCGGGCCTGGCCGCGGCCCGCCAGACCGAAGCCCCCGCCGCCCACCTGCTGGTTCGCTGACCTGGAGGTCCCATGAACGTCGTTCAGGCCCTGCTTGGCACCCGGATCCGCAAGCCTCGCTCCCTGTCGAGAGAGGAGCTGCGGGCCCTGTGGGAGTTCCGCCTCGGACAGATCGATCTGCGCCCCGATGTGAGCCGCGAGGAGGACTTCGAGGCCTTCGTGCGGGACTTCGACGTCGACGGACGGGTCTGGTACCTGCTCGAGCGGGGCAAGCCGGTGGGCATGTACCTGCAGGCGGTGCGTCTGGTGGAGCACGGGGGGCAGCGCCTGGTCGTCGGCGCGCCGGACTACGTGTTCATGGCCCGGCACCTGCGCCGACACCCCGCACTGGCCCTGGGGGTCGCCTGGCTGACCGTCTGGCCCATGCTGCGCCACCCCCTGCGCCGGCCCGTCATGACCGGTGGGGTGTATCCCTCCTCCTACATCGGCTGGCGGCGCATGGTCGAGCGGTGCTTCTCCCTGGGGGACCCGTCCCTGTCCGAGGACGAGCGCGAGCTGGTCGCCCGCCTGGGTCCCCTGATCTGGGGCGAGGCCTGGGTGGGTGACGGGACCCTGCAGTTCCGCACCATCCCCGAGGCGTCGAGGCCCCGCAGCGAGCTTGGTGTCCGCCTCTTCGAGGCATACGAAGCCATGAATCCGGAGTGGAGAACGGGGCGCGCCCTCTTCTTTGCGTCGCCCATGGGACTGCGCGACGTGGGGCTCGGCCTGCAGCGGGCGCTCTTCTCCAAGCGGCGCACGGCCGGGGCCTCGCTGGCGCCGGCGGGGGCTGCCGGGCGCGCGAACGCGGAGTAGGGCGGCGAGTCGCCAGGGCGGCGCGTCGAGCGCCCGCGGTCAGCGGACTGCGAGGTACGCCCGCCGCTCGTTCTGGTCCAGGTGGAGCCGGACGGCGAACCGCAGGCCACGCGGGGCCTTCAGATAGTTGGTGCACGGCTCGACGCGCTGCGCCTCGTCCGACCAGGGCCCGCCGCCGATGACCGCGTAGCACATCGACTTCCACGGCTTCGAGGAGCGCGGCCTCTCGTGCAGCCAGCGCAGCGCGACGACGCCCTGGATGTTCTCCGGCTCGAGGATCACCTCCTCACCGGTCAGGCCGATCGCCGCCCACTCCCCGTCCTTCCAGCGCACCGCCTCGGGGCTGGGCTCGGCCTCGACGGTGACGCCGCGAAAGCTGCCTCCGACCGGACTGAACCGCGAGGGGTCCTGCAGGTTGGCCTCGAGCTCCTGCCAGGCCGCCTCCGAGTAGGCCACCGTGCCGTGCACGGACACCAGGCCGCCCTTGGTGCTGGAATACGAGACGGCGTCGACGATGGTGGCTCCCTCGTCGGGCATCCACACGAAGTCGCGGACGGTCTGCTCGGCCCCGCCGGTCGAGCGCATGGCCCAGAGCCCGACGCTGACGGCGGCGATCGC
>CALATR010001062.1 GCA_937891875.1 uncultured Pseudomonadota bacterium
CGGGGTCAGGACGAGAGAGGTTGGACAAAGGTCGTTGTTGATCCCGCAACGGTGGGGGTCGAGCCGCGCAGCGCCCGCCGTCGGGGTCAGGACGAGAGATGTTGGACCGCGCCGGCGCACGGCGCCGTGTTCAAGGGGATCGTAGGCGAGCCGTGACCGAACGGGGGTCAGGACGAGAGACCTCGCATGGGTCTCGCGGTCGATGCGTGTAGCACGAGTCCGGAAATTTGAGGCGGTTCTCCCTGGAGTCTGGACGGGAGAGGTTAGCGGGCCTGGCCAACTGGGGGGAACC
This sequence comes from uncultured Pseudomonadota bacterium, assembly GCA_937891875.1. Taxonomy (GTDB): domain Bacteria; phylum Myxococcota_A; class UBA796; order UBA796; genus REDI01. The sequence goes on from CALATR010001062.1 coordinate 293, forward strand.
ATGGCTCGACCGCTTCGCATCGACTTTCCGGGTGCTCGCCACCACGTGATGAACCGCGCGTCTCGCAGAGAGGCGTTCCTGCACAACGACGCCGCCTGCGCGATGGCCATCGACGTCATCTCCGAGGTACCGGAGCGCTTCGGCGCTCGCGTTCACGGCTACGCTCTCATGCCGGACCACTTCCACCTCATGGTGGAGGTTCCTCGCGGGAATCTGTCGGCTGTCATGCAGCATGTGGGAGCCCGGATCACCCAGCGCTACAACTGCGCGATGGGATTCGACGGTCCGCTGTTTCGCGGCCGCTTCAAGAACCGCGTCGTGCTCGATGATGCGTACTGGCAGCATCTGCTGGCGTACCTGCACCTCAACCCTGTCCGCGCTGGGCTGGCTCGGCGTCCTGAAGACTGCATGTGGTCGAGCCACAACGCCTACATCGGTGAGGCGTTGGCCGATTGGCTGACGACGGAGGAGTTGCTGGCGATGTTCGGCTCCTCGGCCAACATCCAGCGGTACATCGAAGACGTCCGTCTGCGAAGGCTCGGCGCGCCATCCGTGTTCGACGAGCACGAACTCTGGACGTCTACGCCTACGAAGGTTGTGCCATCAGGCCCTGCCGACGCCACTCGGTCGCCGGACCAGGCGTTGGCCGACGTGGCCGCAGTCCTGGGTGTGTCGCGTGAAGGATTGCTGAAACGCGAGAATCGGGGCCCCCGGTCGGCGCACGCGTCGTGGATTGCGGCGTGGTGGCTCTTGCGTTCGACGCCGGCAACGCGAACGGATGTGGCCGGGATTCTGGACGTGTCGACCTGGCGCGTGAAGCAGCTCGAGGCGCAAGCCAACCGGCGGCGCAAACTCGACGGCACGACGCGGCACCAGATGATGCAGCTGGAGAACCTGCTCGGCTGACCGCCAGCGCAGAACCTGGCCTTGTCTGGGGCACGTGGAACCGCGGAGATGAGACCTCTCTCGTCCTGACCCCGCAGATGGGATCGAGTCGGTTCCGCGCCGCCGTGAAGGGCGTGCTTGGGCAACGAGATGCAGCCTCTCTCGTCCTGACCCCGATGATGGGGTCGCCCCCGTCGGATCCCGCCATGCACGGAACGATCGTAGGTCGAGGTGCGACCTCTCTCGTCCTGACCCCGAACCCCTCAGACCGGCTTCATCCGCGCCAGGTCCTTCGTGATGTTCTTCTGGTGTGCCTCGAGCGTGCCGCCGCCGATCTCCAGGAGCTTGGCGTCGCGCCACAGGCGCTCGACCGGGTACTCGCGGCAGTAGCCGGAGCCGCCCATGACCTGCATGGCGTAGTCGGCGACGATCTTGCCGACCGGGGCGGCGAAGAGCTTGGCGGCGTCGGTGCCCAGGCGGTTCTGGACGTCGGGGCCGCAGTTGCGGGCGACGTTGTAGACCAGGGAGGCGGCGGCCTCGGTCATGGCGTAGCCCTCGCCGATGTAGCGCTGGATCTGGCCGAAGCGGTTGATGGGCTCGCCGAAGGCCTTCCGCTCCTGGCCGTGGCGCACCATGATGTCGACGCAGCGGCGGGCGATGCCGACGCTCATCGCGGCCAGGGTGAGGCGCTCGATCTCGAGGTTGCGCATCATGTGGGTGATGCCGCCGCCCTCGTGACCCAGCAGGTTGCTGGCCGGGATCCGGCAGTCCTCGAAGATGAGCTCGGCCATGGTGCTGCCGCGCATGCCGATCTTGTCGATCTTCTGGGAGGTCGAGAAGCCGGGGCAGTCCCGATCGACGACGAAGCTGGTGATGCGCCCGTCCACCTTTGCGTAGAACAGGAAGATGTGCCCCTCGACCGCGTTGGTGATGTAGGTCTTGGTGCCGTTGACGACGTACTCATCGCCGTCCTTGACCGCGGTCGTGGTCATGGCCAGCACGTCCGTGCCCGCGCCGGGCTCGGTCATGCCCATGCCGCCGACCCACTCGCCGCTGATGACGTTGGGCAGCCAGCGCCGGCGCTGCTCGTCGCTGGAGGCGAAGAAGAGGTTGTTCACGAAGAGCATGGAGTGGGCGAGGTAGGCCAGGCAGAAGCCCGGGTCCGACTTGGACAATTCCTCGTGCACGATGCACGCCGCCACCGTGTCCATCTCGGCCCCGCCGTACGCCTCGGGCACGGTGATGCCCAGCAGGCCCAGCTCGCCGAGCTGACGGAAGAGCTCCACGTTGAGGTGGCCCTTCTCGTCGAACTCGGCCGCCTGAGGCTCGACCTCGTTGGCCGTGAACTGGGCCATCATCTCGCGGAGCTGGGCGTGCTCCTCGGTCGGGTTGTACAGGTCGGTCGTGCTCATCTCCACCTCGAGCTGCGAGCGGGTTCACGGAAAGCGCCAGGCTGCAGGCGCCAGGGGTCGGTGTGTACTGACACCGGAGGAGGCTGCAAGCGTATCCGCCCCTCATAGACGTACGCATCGCGCTGACACCTTGCGTTGCGGAGGCTTCACGTCTGCCTGACGACCGCCTCTGATTCCGACCTGCGGGTCAGCCACCGCCCGGGGCCGTCGAAGCCGCCAGCTGACCGCTCGCCGTCGCTGCGACCTCCGCGCCCGCTCCGCCAGCGCTAGGCTGCGTCCACCCCCAAGCCGCGAGCGTGTCGTGTTCCTCGGTGTCCGCATCGCCGCCACCTCCCTGTGGGCCTCCCCCGAGGTCGTCACCGTCGAGCAGGCGTCCGTCGAGGTCGGGCGTTCTCCCGGATGGATCCGCAGGCGGCTCGGCGTGGAGCAGCGTGCGCGCTTCCACGGGCTGCCCGAGGTGCAGGCCGCCCACGCCGCCCGACCGATCCTGGAGCGCCACGGCGCGCCCGATCTCCTGCTCAACGCGTCGGCGACCCCGCGGCAGCTGATCCCCGACACGGCGGTGTTCGTCGCCCGCGAGCTCGGCCTCGACGGCATCCCAGCCTACTCGATCCACGCCACCTGCCTGTCCTTCGTCGTCGCGCTGCGCCACGCCGCCGCCCTGGTCGCCGCGGGCCTGCACCGGCGGGTGCTCGTCGTGAGCTCCGAGATCTCGACCGGCCAGGTCGATCCGAGCGAGCCCGAGAGCGCCGCGCTGCTCGGCGATGGTGCTGCCGCCGCCCTCGTCACCGCGCCCGAGGGCGACGAGGGTCTGCTCGCCTGGGTCATGCACACCCACCCCGCCGGCGCCGAGTTCACCGAGTACCGCGGCGCCGGCGTCGCCCACCCGCCCAGCGACCCGCGCACCACCCTCGCCGACAACCGCTTCCACATGAACGGGCCCGCCATCTACCGCATGGCCCGCAAGCGCGTCGCCGACCTGCTCGACGAGGTGCGCGACCTCACCGGCCTCTCGCCGGGGGACTTCGATCTGGTCGTGCCTCACCAGGCGAGCGGCAATGCGCTCGCGAGCCTGCCCCGCTACGGCTTCGACCCCGACCGGGTGGTCGACATCGTCGGCGAGTACGGCAACTGCATCGCCGCCTCCATCCCCATGGCGCTCGCCCACGCCGACGCTCGGGGGCGGATCTCGCGCGGCGACACCGTGCTCCTGCTCGGCACCGGCGCCGGCCTGTCCGTGGCCGCCGCGGTCCTGCGCTGGTGACTACTTCTTCAGCGCGGCACCACCGGAGCTGACGAGGTCCCAGGCCTGCTGGATCTTGTCGGCGTTCTGGAGGTACTGGCCGATGAGAGCGGTGTTGCCCTTCCAGAACTGCTCGTAGCCGTCCTCGCCAAGACAGGCCTTGATCGCCTGTTCTCCGCCACTGGCCAGCGTCGCCACCGTCGCGAGGTAGTCGCCGGTCTCGAGCTTGCCGTTCTTGCGGAAGTTGGCGAACACCCCCATGAGTCCGACCAGCTTGTTCGCGATCAGGACCACCTCGGCGGTCTCCTGGTCGATGAGGCCCGTGTCGACGAGGGCGTCGATGACGACCGGCGTACCTGCCTCCGCGGCGACGGTCAGGCCGAGGGCGAGCTTCTGCAGCTTGGTCATGCCCTGCAGCTCGGACGCGCCGACCGACTCCGCAGCCGCCTGGACCACCTGCAGGATGCGATCGGAGACGGACAGCTCGTCGCCGAAGTCATCGGAGAAGGTGTCCAGGTTCCGTCCGGTCGCGGCCTGGATGAGGTTGTCGGCGGGGTTGAAGAAGTTCACGATGCCGCTGCCGACCCGGCTGATCATGTAGGCCGTGTACTGCGCGGTCATTCCGCCGCCCTCGGAGAGCAGCTGGTCGCGCATGCGCTGGTTGCGACCCTTGGGCTCCGGCGCCTGATAGTCGACCATGAAGTACAGGTATTCGCCGGTGCGCGAGTCCTCGTAGCCGCAGACGTACGCGCCGTTCGCCGAGTCGAGCACCGCCCAGCCCCCGTGCACGTAGCCCTGGCCGATCTGGCGGAGGCCCAGGTTGCGGTCGGCGTTCTGCGTGTACCAGTCGGGGGGTACGCCGTCGGGGCTCGAGGCCGACTTCAGCACCTTCATCCGGTCCATCGTCCGTGGCGCCTGGGTCGAGTTCACGACCCACGGGGGCTCGCCCATCGCGGCCAGCAGGGCCTCCTTGCCCTGGCCGGTCACCCGTCCGCCCTGACCGGCGACCGCGTCGAGCATCGCGGTCGACTCCTCCTGCTGCTGTCCCGCCAGCTGCGCCATCATCTGCTGGTTGGACGTCGCCTGGCCCGCCTGCGCCGACGCCGCAGAGGCGGCATCGAACGACGAGGCAGAGCCGGCGGAAGAACGCATCTTTCGCTGGTACATAGAGGACTCCTGTCACATCCGTGCTGACAGGTACGGCGACCGCCCTCCGCAGCCATCCCACGCCGTTCCTACACCCTCTCCATGACCGCGATCAGCAGCGGATCATCGTCGGATCCACCACCGAGAGCGGAGCCGTGTCGGCGCGCACGCCCGGCGTCGGCTACGGTCCCAGCCCGCCCCGACGAGGAGTTCCCGTGAAGCGCATGTTCCTGGTGGATGGCAGCAACCACGCCTTCCGCGCCTACTTCGCGCTGCCCCCGATGCACGCCCCCGATGGCTTCCCCACCAACGCGCTCTACGGCTTCACCCAGCTCTTCGCCAAGCTGATCCGCACGTGGAAGCCCGACTACTGCGTGGTCTGCTTCGACAAGGGCAAGCCCTTCCGCAACGAGCTCTTCCCCGACTACAAGGGCCACCGCCCGGACATGCCCGATGATCTGCGCGCCCAGTGGCCCCACTTCGGCACCCTGGTCGAAGGCTTCGGCTTCCGCGCGATCACGGTCGAGGGCTACGAGGCCGACGACGTCATCGGCACCCTGGCCACCCGCTACGGCGGCCCGGACATGGAGGTCATGCTCGTCACCGGCGACCGTGACTTCTACCAGCTCGTCGACGAGCACGTGCACGTGCTGGACCTGATGAAGGACACCGAGTTCGGCCCGGACGAGGTCAAGGAGAAGATGGGCGTCGGTCCAGAGCTCATCACCGACCTGCGCGGCCTCGCCGGCGACAAGTCCGACAACATCCCCGGCGTGCCCGGCATCGGCGACAAGACCGCCGCCAAGCTGCTGGAGCAGTACGGCACGGTCGAGGGGGTCCTCGAGAACAAGGACAAGATCAAGGGCAAGCGCGGGGAGAACATCCGCGCGCACGCCGACGACATCACGCTGTCGAAGCAGCTCGCGACCATCTACACCGAGGTCCCGCTGGACGAGGATCTCGACTCGCTGAAGCCGCGCGGCATGCAGAACGAGGAGCTGAAAGAGCTCTTCGATCGCTGGAACTTCGGCAACGTGGCTCGGCGGCTGCTCAAGACCGGCCCGGAGGTCGACACCAGCGTCTACCGCGCGATCCAGTCCCAGGAAGACCTCGACGCGCTGGCGAAGGACCTGCGCGAGGCGGGCAGCTTCGGCTTCGACACCGAGACCACCTCCCTGGACCCCCTCAAGGCCGAGCTGGTGGGCATGAGCTTCTGCTGGTCGCCCACCGACGCGGTGTACGTGCCCTTCGGCCACACCCTGGAGGGGCTGCTGGATCAGGGTGAGCAGCTGTCCTTCGAGGCGGTCAAGGCGGCGCTCGGCCCCATCCTGGAGGACGCGAAGCTCGGCAAGGTGGGCTCCAACCTCAAGTACGATCTCGTGGTCTGCCGACGCCACGGCATCGATCTGCAGGGGATCAGCGGGGACACGGCCATCCTCGACTACGTGCTCGCAGCCCACGAGCGCAGCCACGGCCTGGACACCCTGGCCAGCCGCTACCTGTCGCACAAGATGACGACGTACCAGACCGTCTCGAACAGCGAGGAGCGCCGCTTCGACCAGGTGCCCATCGACGAGGCCACCCACTACGCCGCGGAGGATGCCCAGGTCGCCTACCAGGTGCACGAGCGCCTCGAGCCCCGCCTCGATGACGGCATGCGCTGGATCTACGAAAAGGTCGAGCTGCCGCTCCAGCTCGTGCTCGCCGACGTCGAGACCCGCGGGATCCTGCTCGACGAGGCACGCCTGAAGGAGGTCCGCGACGAGGTCGCCGCGCACGTGGAGCACGCCGAGAAGGCGTGTCACGACATCGTCGGGCGAGAGTTCAACATCGGCAGCGTGCCCGAGCTGCGCACGATCCTGTTCGAGGAGCTCGGCTACGAGCCCATCAAGAAGACGAAGACCGGCTACTCGACCGACTCCAGCGTGCTCGAGCGCCTCGCCGGCCAGCGCGATCCGGACCTGCCGGTCGCCATCCTCCGCTGGCGCGAGCTGACCAAGCTCCTGTCGACCTACCTCGACAAGCTGCCCGAGTACGTGCATCCCGTCGACGGGCGCGTCCACACCAGCTTCAACCAGACCACCGCCGCGACCGGCCGCCTGTCGTCGGTGGACCCGAACATGCAGAACATCCCGGTGAGAACCGAGGAAGGACGCCGGATCCGCGAGGCCTTCGTGCCGGCGGACGGCCACGTCTTCCTGTCGTGTGACTACTCGCAGGTCGAGCTGCGCATCCTCGCCCACGTCACCGGCTCCCACACGCTCCAGGACGCGTTCAAGAGCGGGGTGGACATCCACCAGCGCACGGCGAGCGAGGTCTTCGGCGTTCCCCTCGACGAGGTCGACTCCGGGCTCCGCAACGCCGCCAAGGCGGTCAACTACGGCCTGCTCTACGGTCAGACCGCGTTCGGCCTGGCCGCGACCCAGGGGATCAGCCGGGATCAGGCTCGTGAGTACATGGAGGAGTACTTCAGCCGCATGCCCGAGGTGGAGGGCTGGATCAAGGCGACCCGCCAGCAGGCGAAGAAGGACGGCCACGTGCGCACGCTCTTCGGCAGAAAGCGCATCCTGCCGACCATCAACGCCAAGCAGTGGAACCTGCGGGCGTCGGCCGAGCGCGAGGCGGTCAACACCATCATCCAGGGCACCGCGGCCGACATCATGAAGATCGCGATGCTCGCGGTTCACCGGCGCCTGCGCACGGACGGTCACGACAGCCGCATCCTGCTCCAAGTCCACGACGAGCTCCTCCTCGAGGTCCCCCACGCGGAGGTGGATGCGGTGAGGGCGCTGGTCGTGGAGGAGATGGAGCGGGCGGGGAGCCAGCTGGTGGTGCCGCTTGCGGTGAACGCGGCGACGGGGATGAACTGGCGAGAGGCGCACGGGTAGGGCGCTGACTGGCGGGCGTCGCGTGGGTCCGGGCGGGGGAGTGGGGCAGTCTGGCGAGCGTCGCGTGGGTCCGGGCAGGGGAGGGGCGGGGCGGTCTCCAGTCTCCAGTCTCCAGTCCCCAGTCCTACGGCAGCGGATGAAGCGCGATCGTCGATGTGCAGCCCTGGACTGGAACCGCTGCGCTCGGCTCGGATCTACGGATTCCTGGGAGCTCCGGGCTGCAGCCGTCCAGCTGCGGCCAGACGCATCCCTGGCCGGCCGAAGCTGGGGACTGGGGACTGGAGACCGACCCGCCACTCCCTCGCTCGCAGCAACGCGACGTCTCACCAGACGATCCGCGACTCACCCCTTGACCCCACCGCGCCCCGCCCTACGTTTCCCAAGTCAGCAGGCGTCCTGCCGCTGACCGGTCCATGCGACCGTCCCTGTCGGGTGCGAACAGCCCCGGCACAACACGCCTGGAGCGGAAAGCCCAGGTACAACGTAGGAGATGCCATGTTCGGGCATCATCGTTCCCATGGGCGGGGCCATCGCGGTCATCGTCAGGGTTGTCGGGATCACGAAGGTCGTGGTCACGGTCCCCATCATCACGGCCACCACGGCCATCACCGCGGCCACCGAGGAGATCCCATGGGTGGACCCTTCGGAATCCGTCGCCCGCTGCGCTTCCTGGCGCACAAGCTCGAGCTCGACGAGGAGCAGATCGCCTCGCTCGCCGAGATCCTGGACGACCTCAAGACCGAGCGCGCCCAGCGCGAGGTGGACGAGCGGCGCACGCAGAAGCTCTACGCCGAGGCCCTCATCGCCGAGCCCTTCGATGCGGCCAGGGCGAAGCAGGCAGCGGCGGAGCGCGAGGCGAGCGCGCGCAAGGTGGAGGAGGCCGTCGTGGACGCACTCTCTCGCCTGCACGCCGTCCTGGACGCGGACCAGCGCAAGCAGCTGGTGGTCATGATCCGTACCGGCATGCTGTCGCTGTAGCGGTGCTGCGGCGGTCGCCTCGTCGCGGCCGCCGCCCGGTGCTCGGACGCCAGCGACCCGGCGCGGGGTTTCACGGACGAACTTCTGCGTTACCCTCGCCCGCGTCGAGGAGTCCCGATGAGCCCCACGTCCAAGGCCGAGTCGCGCGAGGCCGACATCCAGATGGTGTTGGCGGTGCGCGAAGGCGACACCACCGCCTACCGCGGCCTGGTCGAGAAGTACCAGACCCGCGTGTACCAGCTGATCTACGGCATGGTCCGCAACCAGGAGGACGCGCGGGATCTGGCGCAGGACGCGTTTGTGAAGGCCTACGACAACCTGCACCGCTTCCGGCTGGAGTCCAGCTTCTACACCTGGATCTACCGGATCGCGTCCAACGTCGCGATCGACTTCCTGCGCAAGCAGAAGCGCCGGGGCACGACCGAGTTCGACGAGCAGATCGCCGCGCGAGACGCGGACGGCGCGATGGTGGAGCAGCACCACCAGGACAGCCCCAGCAAGACCCTGGAGCGCAAGCGCCTGTACGCCCGGATCATGGATGCGATGCAGGAGCTCCCGGAGGACCAGCGCCAGGTCATCCTGCTCCGCGAGCTGGACGGGCTGTCCTACAAGGAGATCGCCGACGTGATGGAGATCCCGGAGGGGACGGTCATGTCGAGGCTGTATTACGCGCGTAAGAAGCTGCAGAAGATGCTGGCTTCGGACCGTACGGAGGCGTGAGCGTGGGCCTCATCGGCCAGCACCAGCCCCTTGCCGTCGCCGGCGCGCCCCGGCTCGCGGTCCGTTTTCGTCGCCGGCATTCGAATGTCCCGCCCCGGGCCCCGTCAGAGAGCCACCCACCTCTCTCCGGGAGTTTGCAGCCATGACCGAACTGGACCGGCTGCTACGACGAATTCGCGACGGCGAGACCGCGCCGGACGTGCTCGAGCGCGCGCGTGCCCTGCTTCGGCTGGACACCCGCCTGCCCGAGGAGCTCCGCGAGATCGGTCTCGACGACGAGGATCCGGACATCGCCGCCGGCGCGCTGCTGGGCGTGCTGGGTCTCGATGACGGGCTGTTTGGCGGCCTGCTCGGCGAGGCCCTGCGCTCGGAGGCGGGTGCGTTCGATGCGCCCGCGGCCCCGGCACCCCGCCCCGACTTCTCCGTGCAGATCCCCGCCACCGAGGCGCCCGAGCCCGGACCTCCCCCGCGGCTCGAAGCGCCCGTGACCGAGGACATGCTCGCTGCCCAGGAGGCGGAGGGCCTGCCCCCGGTCGCTGCTGCCGTGCGCGCCGAGGCTGGCGAGGTGGAGCTTGCCGTCGCCGTGCTCTGCGCCATGGGGGTCGAGGTCGTCGACATCGGCTCCGCCATCTCCGAGCTGGCGGGTGAGATCGACCTGGCCGGCGCCGTCTCCGCGCGCCTCGGCGACCTGCCCGCGCCCCTCGAGGATGCGGTGGCTCACGAGGCCGGCGACGCGGATCTCGCCGCGTCCATCGTCGCCCCCCTGGGCGATCCCCTGTGGCCGGTCGCTGCGGCGGTCCGCGCCGAGGCGGGTGAGGTCGAGCTCTCCGTCGAGGTCCTGACCGCGGTCGCCGAGCTGGCCGCCGCCGAC
>CALATR010001063.1 GCA_937891875.1 uncultured Pseudomonadota bacterium
ACGACGACGACGACGACGGGATCGGCAACCCGTGCGACCCCTACTACGACGGCCCGGAGGACACCGGCGATCCCGTCGACACCGGCGATCCCACGGATCCCGGTGACCCCGGCGACCCGAGCCTCGGCGACACCCCGCTCATCGTCGGCACCCCGTCCTGTGGCTGCACCACGAGTCCGTCGCTGGGCTGGCTGGGCGGCCTGCTCGCGCTCGGCGGGCTCCTACTGGCCCGGAGGCGCCGTTGAACCGCCTCTTCCCGCTGGTGCTCCTGGTTGTGGCCTGCACCGGTGATCCCACCGACCCCGGCGAGGTCCCCACCGGCGAGACCGACCCGACCTGCAGCTACCCCGACCCCGTCTCCCCGATGACCCTGAACGAGGTCATCCCCGCCTACAGCTGGCCCGAGGCGATCACCGCCGATGGCACCAACGTGCCCCTCGACCTGGCCCAGGTGGCCTGTCCGGACCTCGGCGACATCGACTGGAGCCCGTTCGACGTGCTGCTCTTCGTGTCGCTGCCCGCCTGGTGACCCGCCTGTCGCAGGCACGCCGGGTCGGTGGCCGAGGTGGAGGAGGAGATCGAGGCGGCAGGAGCCGCAATCATCTGGGTGCTCGAGCAGGACGCGAGGGCCAACCCGGGCACGGCCGAGACCTGCCGCTCCACGATCGACGGGTTCGGGAGCAACGCCGGCTACTGCGTCGGAGACGGGCAGACCCAGCCCACGGCGGGGGTGTTCGACGAGTCGCCCTTCGCGATCGCGCGGGGGTTCGACATGATCGTCGACACCGACACCATGGTGATCACCTGGGTGACCACCCACGGCACGACCACGGGCAACGAGAACCTGTCCGGCGCCGACGTGCTGGCCGAGGTGAAGCGGCAGACCGGCAGGTAGGCGGATAGCGGCGGCCCGGAGGCTCGATGCCGCGCCTGGACAAGCTGCTCGCCGATCGCACGACCCTCGGGCGCAAGCTCGCCCGCACCCGGGTCCGGCAGGGACGGGTGCGCCTGGGTGACGCAGATGGCTCGACAGAAGCCCCTTCTCGCGACCCTGGCCTGAGCGTGCCCGAGGACACCTGGCTCTACCTGGACCGCCAGCCCCTGCCCCCGCGCCCCCAGCTCGCCGTGCTGTACAAGCCGGTCGGCGTGGTCAGCACCACCTCGGATCCCCACGGGCGTGCCTGCCTCGCCGACGTCGCCAGGGACCTGCTCGACCTGGGCCTGCACCCGGTCGGCCGCCTCGACGCCGACACCGACGGCCTGCTCCCCTTCTCCCGCGACGGCGCCCTGACCCAGCACCTGCTGCATCCTCGCCACGGCGTGCAGAAGGTGTACCGAGCGCGGGTGGAGGGCGCGATCCCCGCCGATCTCGCGGACCGGCTCGCCGCGGGGGTGAAGACCGCCGAGGGCGTGCACACCGCCGTGCTGCGCTCCGTAGACGGTGACGTCGTCGAGCTCGCCGTGACCGAGGGCAAGCACCGCATGGTGCGCCGCATGCTCGCCAACCTGGGCCTGCCGGTCATCGCCCTGCGCCGCCTCGCCTTCGGCCCGTTCGAGCTGGGCGATCTGGAGCCGGGATCCTGGCGACCCGCGCGCCCGGACGAGCTGCTGTGGCTGCACGACCGGCTGTCCGGTTAGCCGGCGGCCATGGCCAAGCCCCGTCCCGAGCCCGATCCCCGCGCCGCCGCGGTCGCCCTGCGCACCCTCGAAGGCCGCCCGGATCGATCCGGCCGCTGGCTGGTCGTCGATGAGCGCACCGGCGAGGTCGCGACCGCCCTCCGCGCCCGTGGGGGCGAGGTCACCTCCTGGTTCCGTTGGCAGGGTCCGTGGGGGTCCGCCCACCCGGGCCCGGCGGAGGGCCCCTTCGACCAGGCCGTCCTGCGCCTGCCCCGCTCCCGCGAGGCGCTCGCCTACGCGCTCGAGCGAATCGCCGCCGTGCTCGTGCCGGGTGGAGCCCTGTGGCTCACCGGCTGCAACGACGAGGGGGTCAAGGCCGCGGGCAAGTACCTCGCGCCCTGGTTCACCGACGCAGAGACCCTGGACACCAAGCACCACGCCCGCCTGTGGTGGGCGGCGCGCACGGAGGCGACGGCTCGCGGGGAGACGGCGGACTTCCTCGAGGATGCGCCGATCGACCTGCCTGGTGGACCGGTCGCGCTGAAGAAGGCGCCCGGGGTGTTCGCCGGAGGTGGCCTCGATCCCGCCAGCGCCCTGCTGCTGGCCCAGCTCGACGGGATCACCACCGAGGTCGCCAGGGTCCTGGACCTCGGCTGCGGCATCGGCGTGCTGTCCGCCGGCGTGCACCAGCGCTGGCCCGAAGCCCAGGTGACCGCCCTCGACCACGACGCCCTGGCCATCGCCGCGACCCGCGCTGGCCTGCCCGACCTCGACGCCCGCGAGAGCGACGGCGGCGGGTCGCTTCGCGCGGACGACGGCCCCTACCAGCTCATCGTCTCGAACCCGCCCCTGCACGGCACCAGCAACGACCTGACCGTCGACATGATCGAGCGCATGGTCCGCCTCGCCGCCGAGCGCCTGACCCGCAACGGGAGGCTGGTCTTCGTGGTTCAGCGCCAGCGCCCGGTGGAGCGCCTGCTCGAGGCCACCCTGCGAAACCCGGCGGTGCTGGCGGATGACGGGCGCTTCCGCGTCTACGTCGCCCAGCGTCGCCCCTGACCGGAGCCGCCATGGACCCCCTGCTCGAGAAGTACGAGGCCGTCGGCCGGCGCGAGATCCCACCCCCGGTCGACTACAACCTCTACAAGCGCCTGCTGGCCCACGCGCGGCGCTTCGAGAAGAGCGATGACCTGGACGCCCGGCTGCTGGCGGTGGACGTCTGCGGCGCCATCGGGGGTCACCGGGGCATGTACGTGGTGCGCGACTTCCTCAAGGACGCCGACGTGGCCGTGCGCCGACGCTGTGTGGAGGCCGCGGTGGCGGACGGGGAGACCGGGCTGCCCGTGCTGCGCGCTGCCCTCGACGATGCCGACGAGGGCGTGGTCCTCGAGGCCCTGTCGTGGCTGCGCAAGGCTGCGGATCGGGGCTCGGCCGGGGCGCTGCGTCGCCTGGTGCGCCATCCGTCCGCGACGGTGCGCGCCGCCGCCGCCGAGCTGGTCGGACACGTCGCCGGTCCGGGCATGACCGCCGCCCTGCGCCCGCTGCTCACAGACGACGACGAGGCCGTGCGCACCTCCGCCGCCGAGGCCGTCCGCCGTCTCGACGGCGAGCTCCCGCAGGCGACCCCCGAGCTGTGGTGGGGCAACGAGCACGACGCCGAGTACGCCGCTCCCGAGCCGATCCCCCTCCCCGACCCGCTGCCCGAGGCCCTCGACGAGCTGATGCGCACCCTGGCCCGGGTCGCCGAGTCCGACCGCAAGGCCGTGCTGGACGCCATGACGGCTGCGTACTCGCCCAGCCAGATGGGCATGCTCATCCGCAAGACCGCCCCCGACGAGGATCGTCCCCTGTCCGTCGGCGCCGCGATCACCGGCCGCGCCCTCGGCCGGGCGGACTGGGTCGTCGCCCTGCGCCGCCTGCTCCCCGACGAGGATCCCTGGGTCCGGATCGCCGTGTGCGACACCCTCGGTGATATCGGCGGCGCCAGCGTGGTCATGGGCGTGAAGAACCTGCTGGTCGCCCCCCAGCCCGCCGTGCGCGCCTCCGCCGTGCGCGCCCTGCACAAGCTCTGCGACCCCCGCGAGCGGGACCGCTACCTGGCCGAGCTCGGCGACGAGGCCTCGCCCCAGGTCCTCGACGCCCTGGCGGACATCCGCGGAGAGAGTACTTCTGAAGCGGATCCTGCCGGGGGCGAGCCAGCGTGAGGCTGACCCTGCTGGTGCTGCTGCTCACCCTGGCCTCGGGCGCCCAGGCCGCCCCCGACATCCCCATGGGCGGTCAGGTGGGCAGCCCCCAGCCGACCACACTCGAGGGCCTGGCCGCAGATCTGCGCAGCGAGACCCCGGCGCGGCGGGGCTACGCCGTGCGCGAGCTGAAGCGGCGGCTCAAGGCGACCCGGCGGACCCTCGAGCGCAAGCGGCCGGGCACCATCGAGCACGACGAGGCCCGGGTCGATCGGGCGGACCAGCTGCGTCACGTCGGTCCCCCCGCGGCCGGCTGCGTCGAGCGCTATCCGGGCCAGCGTGCCAACTGCGCCGTGCTGCTGGAGATCCTCGCCGACCCCACCTGGCGGGGCGCCCTGGAGCGCACCCTGCCCGAGGCGAGGGGCAAGGCGAAGAAGCGCATCGAGGACGCCCTCGCGGCGATCGAAGCCCGGGAGGCACGATGAAGATCGTGGGACTGACCGGGGGCATCGCCACCGGCAAGAGCACCGTCGCCAAGCTGATCGCTGCCCGCGGCGTGCCGGTCGTCGACGCAGACCGGGTGGCGCGCGAGGTGGTCGAGCCCGGCGAGCCCGCCCTGGACGCGGTGATCGCGCACTTCGGACGGGAGATCCTGCAGGACGACGGCCGCCTCGATCGCGCCGCTCTGCGCGCCCGGATCGCCACCGACGACGCCGCCCGTACAGCACTCAACCGCATCATGCACCCGGCCATCGGGACGGCGATCGCCGCCCGGGTCGAGGAGCTGGCGCGGGAGGGGCACCCGGTGGCGGTGGTCGAGGCCGCGCTCATGATCGAGACCGGCTCCTATCGGCTGTACGACCTGCTCGTCGTCGTGACCTGCTCGCCGCGGACCCAGCTGGCGCGCCTGCTGGCCC
>CALATR010001064.1 GCA_937891875.1 uncultured Pseudomonadota bacterium
CACCCCCAGCAGCGCGCGGGTCTCGCGATCGAGCGCCTCGTCATCCAGGAGCGACGCCCCTTCTGGCGGTGTGCCCCCCAGGTCGGCGAAGCGCTCGGAGCGCGACCAGACCTCCAGGGCGGACAGCCGCTTGTGCAGCCACGGCCGGTCCGAGATCAGCTCCGCCCAGTGGGCCGGGCCGCCGTCCTGGCTGGTGCGGTTCTGGTGCACGTAGTCCTCGGCGCTGACGTTCGGCGTGGTGCCGAGCGCCGAGCGGAGCAGCGCGTTGCGGGCGGCATCGAGGTCATCGACGACCAGCAGGCCGGCCCGGTCCGCGGTCAGCTCCGCGAGACGGTGCCAGCGGGAAAGCGCCACCCGCACGCCCATGGACAGGGGAGCCAGCAGGACCTCCAGCGTGGGACCCACCGCCTTCTTCGCCAGCTTTCGCACGCCCTGGTCGTCGACGATGAGCGCGTAGATGCTGCGCCCGGTGACCTGACCCGCCGCCAGATGCCCGATCTGCCGGCCGACCATGAAGCGGATCTCCTCGTCCGTGGCGGGCTTGACGAAGAAGCTCGACAGCAGGAGGAAGGCCCGACTGTCGGTGCCGTAGGTTCCCTGGGCCGTCATGGCAACGCGGGCGACAATGGCCGGAGGAAGCGCCACTTCCAGCCGCCGCGAGGCGCGGAGCACGGCCCGGTAGACCTCGGGCATGGCGCGTGGCCCCACATAGACGCCCTCCTCCAGCCACTCGGCCCGCTGGAGCGCGACCACCGTGTCCAGCACCTCCTCCAGGCGGTCGAGCACCGGCTGGGGCATGGGGGGGAGCATGCCGTCACCGACGGCAAAGGGGGCGGTCTCGCCGGGCTCCCGGGACGACCACGTCTGGGCGAAGTCGGCGAGGGACGGGTAGGGCGCAGGCTGCATGGGGCTCCCAACAGTCGGTTGCACCTACCCTACGCACGAGCGCGCAGAAGGCTTGCACCGGGTCAGGGCCGAAGCTCGACGACCTCGTCCAGCGCGGGGTCGACGCGGACCATGTGCTGACCGTCCCAGCCCACCAGCACCGCGTAGCGGTTGGCGGTGAAGCGCACCCGGGTCGGGTCGCCGCCGACCGCGTCCAGCACCGTGGCCGACAGGGGGGGCACCTGCACGCCCGTGCCAGTCGGCAGGGTGCCGGGCACGCGATAGAGTCGGTCAAAGCCCCCTTCTATCCAGTCGCCCTCCAGCGGTTCGACCTCCCACACCAGGCGATCGACGCGCAGGACCCGTACCGGACGGGGGCCGATCACGAGCGGCATCAGGGAGGGCACGGGCTCGCCGGTGACGCGTCCGCGCAGGGTGGCGTAGGTGGCCAGCTCCGGACCGGGGGTCGAGACCAGGAGCACGGGGGTGTCCGGCGGGAGGTCCATGGCGCGCAGGTCGGCGAGCGCCCGATCGGTGGTGACGCCGCCGCTGGCGATCATGCCGCCGGTCAGGGGCCACTGGAGCATCGCGAACACCCCGTGGCCGAGCAGGAGCAGTCCCGCGCCGATCCGCCGGACCGTGCGCATGCCGCCCCTACCGCCGAGGCCGTCGACGACGAGCACGGCAGCGACCGCGGTCCCGCCGATGGAGGGCACGAGCACGCTGCGGGAGCCCAGCAGTCCGGCCAGCTGGGGGATCAGCGCGAGCCCGGCCCCCAGTGCCAGCCAGCCGACCGCCCGTCGATGCACGGGCTCTGCGTGGGCGAGGGTGGAGCCGAGCCAGGCCAGGAACGGCAGCGCACACAGGGCGCCGAGGACGGACAGGGCGGTGTGATCCTGGGGCCGCAGGTACCAGATGTCGGCGGAGATCCCGCTGGTGACGACGCCGAGCACATAGGCCAGCCTCCAGGGCGCGTGTGCGAGGAAGCGCAGGGGCTCGTGCACGGGGTCGAGGTAGGCGCCCGAGCCCGACACCCCCGCGCCCACGGCCAGGTAGAGCACCAGCCAGGCCAGGGTGATGCCGGCCGCAGGCAGCAGCGCGAACAGCCTGCGACCGAGCGGATCACGGCGACCGACCAGCTCGTACGCGACCACGAAGGCGACGATCCCAAGCCCGGCCTCGCCCGCGAAGAGTCCCGCTCCGAGGCCGATCACCGAGAGCACGACCCCCGGTCGGAGGCCGTCCCGCCACGCCAGATGGGCGAGCAGTCCGAGGCCGCCGAGGGTGGCGCAGATCAGCGCGTTGCGGGCGGCGAGCCAGACCACGGGCTGGGCGTGGGCCCCGGCGATGGCGAAGAACACCGCGGCGAGGAGTGCTGTCTGCGGGGGCAGGATCCGGCGGAAGATCGCGGTGACAACGCCACAAAGCGCCGCGTACCAGGCCACCGAGTGCAGCACCCGGGGCAGCAGGTCCCGTCCGAAGAGCGCGCCGTCGAGCGCATGGAGCGCCGCCGAGAGTGGTCGAAAGAAGGTGATCTTCAGCTCGGGCGTCGCGAACCAGGGCAGCGCCCCGAAGTGGATGCCCTGCTGGTTCAGCGCGGCCTCGCCGGCAGCGAAGCGGTAGATCCCCCAGTCCCCCTCCTGGAGCAGGTACAGGTGCACCCAGTCATCCAGGAAGTACCTGGAGAACGGCGCCATGGACACGGCCAGGAGCAGGCCGACGGCGGCGGGCAGGAGCCAGATGAAGGGCGAGCGAGGCACGGCGCATCATGCCTCATGGCTCCCGCCTCTGACCCATCCTGCAACAACCGGGGTCGCGATCCTCGCGTAGAACGGCATGGCAACACGAGGTCGCCATGAATCCAGCCCGCCAGGAACAGCTCGCCGCCTTCATCCAGACCCAGCTCGGTCGAGCCCCCAGGTCCCTCCGCGTCTGGTGTGGGCTGGGGCTGCTGCTGTGCGGCGTCGGAGTCGGCATCCTCACGTCCGTGTGGTTCAGCGGAGCGACCGGCTCGGAGGACGTGCCGGTGCTCATCGCCGTCTTCGGGGCGTTCACCGCAGGCTTTGGAGGCGTGTTCGGGTGGGCCTGGTGGCGCATCGCGACCATGGCGAGCCATCCCCTGGTGACCGCCCTCCGAGAGAACCCCCGCGACGTCGCTCGCGTCATCCCCACCACCGTGCGCTCCAACGCGGGCTCCCTCCCCGGGCTCACCTTCGAGCTCGCCAGCGGCCGCTCCCACATCGTCCTGATGAACGAGGAGACCCGCGCCGAGTTCATGGTCTGGCTGTCGTCGGTCGGGGCGCAGGTTGGCTGACCTGACCCCGATCCTCGACCGGATCCGCCGCGCGAAGCGCCGCCTCGCCCTGGCCGCGCTGCTCCCCGCCCTGCCGATCGTCGGTGCGCTGCTCATGCCGTTCCCGGACGAGCTGCCGTTCACGCTCCTGCGCTGGGGCTTCATCGCCCTGTGCGTGCTCGTCTCCGCCGCCCTGGTCTCCCCGCTCCTGAAGGGCCCCGACAAACACCCCGCCATCGTCGCGCTGCACGCCGGCACGGTCTGCTGGATCTACGTCAGTCAGTCCCGCAACCACCACGGTGGCAAGGCCGGCCCCGCGGTGCTGGAGCTGGGCACCCTCGATGGCCAGCGGCTGCCCGTCCCCCTCGACGAGGCGCGCACAGACGAGTTCGTACGCCTGCTCTCCGAGGCCGCCCCCCGCGCGCTGGTCGGCTGGACGCCAGAGCGTGAGCTGGCCTTCATCCGCGGGCCGCACACCCTGCTCCAGGGATGAGACTCAGCCCTCGCGCAGCCAGCGCGCGGCATCCGCGGCGTAGTAGGTGAGGATCGCGTCCGCGCCCGCGCGCTTGAAGGCCAGCAGGGCCTCGAGCACGGCGGAGCGCTCGTCCAGCCAGCCGTTCATGGAGGCCGCCTTGAGCATCGCGTACTCGCCCGACACCTGGTAGACCGCGGTCGGGCGCTTGAAGTGCTGCTTCACCCGCCACAACACGTCGAGGTAGGGCAGGCCGGGCTTGACCATGACCATGTCCGCGCCCTCGGCCAGGTCCAGGGCGACCTCGTGCAGCGCCTCGTCCGTGTTCGCCGGGTCCATCTGGTAGGTCTTCTTGTCGGCGCCGCCGCGGGGGGCCGAGTCCAGGGCGTCGCGGAACGGCCCGTAGAAGCAGCTCGCGTACTTGGCCGAGTAGGCGAGGATGCCCACCTGATCGAAGCCGGCCTCGTCCAGGGCCTCCCGGATGCGGCCGATCCGCCCGTCCATCATGTCCGACGGCGCGACCAGATCCGCCCCCGCCCGCGCCTGGCAGAGCGACTGCTTGACCAGCGCGTCGATGGTGGCCTCGTTCAGGATGACCCCGTCCTCGACGATGCCGTCCTGACCGAGCGAGGAGAAGGGGTCCAGCGCCACGTCCGGGATGACCAGCATGTCCGGGCAGACCTGCTTCACGCCGCGGATGATCTGCGGCATCAGCCCGTCGTCGTTCCAGGCCTCCCGCCCATCGATGGTCTTCTTGCCGTCGGCGACCTTGGGGAACGGGGCGATCGCCGGGATCCCCAGCTCCCACGCCTCCTGGGCCGCCTCGATGACGCTGCCCAGGCTGTGACGCATGACGCCGGGGAGCGAGGCGATCTCCTGGGGTCCGCCGCCCTCGTCGTGCACGAAGACCGGCAGGATGAAGTCGCCCGGAGTGACCGCACTCTCGCGCACGAGGTCGCGGATGGCCGGGCCGCGGCGATTGCGGCGGGGACGGATTCGTGGGTAGGCGCCGGTGTGCTCGGACATGCTCGCTCCAGGGAGGCGTTCCGCTAACCGACGGGAACGGTCGCGGAGCCGTCCGCGTAGGGTCGTCCCTCGAAGCGCCGCGCCCGCCGACCGGCAGCCTGCAGCCGCTCCACCGCCTCGTCCGCCCAGTCGCACCACGGACCGCGGCAACAGGCGATGATCTCGATGTCAGGCGGAAGATCTGCGAGGGCGTCCTCCAGCTCGGCCAGGGGTACCGAGCGGGCGCCGGGCAGGTGCACGTGGTGGAACTCGGCCTCCGGGCGCACGTCGACCAACACCGCCTCACCGCGGGCAACCAGGGCATGCACCTCGGCGTCGGTGACCGCCTGCACCGTCGGGTGCTCCGCGAGGTGATCGGCCCGGTGGGCGGGGAGCTCGGCGAGCAGCGAGAAGCCGGCGCGCTCGACCGTGGCGAGGAGCTGGTCGACCCCGTCGGCGAGGCCGTAGATCCGCCGCACGCCGTCGCGCTCGCGCACGACCAGCCGGGCGGCGGCGAGCACCTGCAGGTGCTGCGACGTCGAGGCGACCGGGCGGGAGATGGCCCCAGCCAGGGACTCCACATCCCGCGGCGCCTGGGAGAGCACGTCGAGGATCTCGACCCGCACCGGGCTGGCCAGGGCCTTGCCGATCCGCGCCAGCTCTGCATAGGCGGCGTCCTTCAGCGATCTCGACACGCGACACCTCGACACTGGGGAGGACCCGAGATACCTCTCATTCGTTATTCAATCAAACAATTGAACAATGGAATTCAGCATGCACCTCGCCACCCACTGGCAGCGGGTCTACCGCGACCGCGACGTGACCCGGGTCTCCTGGTTCCAGCCCCGCCCCGCGCTCTCGCTGGAGCTGCTGCAGCGGGTGACCGGGCCGTCGGAGGCCGTGGTCGACGTGGGCGCGGGTGCCTCGACCCTGGCCGATCACCTGCTCGCCGCCGGCTACTCCGACCTCACGCTGGTCGACCTCTCCGCCGAGGCGCTGGGCCATGTCGCCGCGCGGATGGGTCGACCGGAGGCCATCCGCTTCGAGGTCGCCGACGTGCGCACCTGGCGGCCCGGACGGACCTTCGACGCCTGGCATGATCGCGCAGTGTTCCACTTCCTCACCGAAGAGGCGGACCGCGAGGCCTACCGGCAGACCCTGCTGCAGACCCTCGAGCCCGGCGGCCACGCGGTCGTGCTCACCTTCCACCCCACCGGGCCCGACCGCTGCTCGGACCTGCCCACCGCCCGCTACGACGCGGACGGCCTGTTCGAGGCCCTGGGCGGAGATACGACGTTCGAGCTGCTCGATGCCCGCGTCGAGGAGCACGTCAAGCCCGACGGCCGCATCCAGCCGTTCCAGGGTGTGCTGCTCCGCCGCAAGATCTAGCTTCGACCGGGATACTGCTCGAGCGCGCGCTCCAGGAGCTGGCCGGCGCGGCGGATGCGGTACTCCCCGAGCACCGCCGCCAGTCGGATCTCCTGCGCGCCCGCACCGGCGGTGCCGTAGAAGCCCGGACCGGGCGCGACCACGAGGGACTCGCCGGAGTCGCGGAACTCCTCGACCATCCAGCGGGCGAACTTCTCCGAGCTGTCCACCGGGAGCTGCACCATCGCGTAGAAGGCACCCGATGGGCTCGGGGCGTTGAGCCCGGGGATCTGCCCCAGGGCGTCGACGAGCGCGTCCACGCGGGCCTTGTAGGTGAGGCGGACCTCCTCGTAGTACGCCTCGCCGAGCTGCAGGCCCGCCACCGCGGCCAGCTGACCTGCCGGCTGGGGGCCGAGCCGCGCCTGACCGAGCCGCTCGACCTTCTCCATCAGCGCCTCGTTCTTCGAGATCAGGAAGCCGATCCGCAGGCCGCAGGAGCTGTAGGTCTTGGACATGGAGTCGATGACGACGAAGTGATCCTGGACCTCCTCCGGGAGCTCCAGCGCGCTGAAGGGCGGCTCGTCGAACCAGATGCGGCGGTAGACCTCGTCGCTGATGACGGTGAGGTCGTGGCGCTGGGCCCAGGCGGCGAGGCGCTCGAGGTCCGCCTGGTCGTAGACGGCCCCGGTCGGGTTCGCCGGGTTGGAGAAGACCAGCAGGCGGGTGCGCGGTCCGACCGCCGCGTCCAGCTCCTCGTCAGAGGGCAGGGCAAAGCCGTCATCCAGGTTGGTGCGCAGGGGCTTGACCGTCGCCCCCGCCACCGTCGCGAAGCCGTTGTAGTTGGTGTAGTACGGCTCCAGCACCAGGATCTCGTCGCCGGGGTCGCACAGGGCGGTGAAGGCGAAGAGCAGGGCCTCGGAGCCGCCGGTGGTGACGGCGACGTGGGCCGCGGTCAGGCCCGGGTTCCAGCGCGCGTGGTAGGCGGCGGCCGCCTCGCGACAGACGGGCAAGCCGCTGGCCGGCCCGTACGCGATGACGTCGGGCTGGTAGCTGGCGAGCGCCTCGAGCACCGGGATCGGCGTCGCCACGTCGGGCTGGCCGATGTTCAGCCGGTGGAACGTCACCCGCGGGAAGGTGGCGACGGTGAGGTCGAGCTTGCGGATGGCGCTCTCTTGCAGCACCTGGGCGCGGTCGGACAGGCGGGGCATGGCTCCTCCGAGGGGCACTCGGGCCTAACGCAGCCGGTCCGCGCGCACGTCCTCGCCGGTCAGTCCAGACGAGATCCGGACCGCCACAGCCCTTCGGCCGGCTCCAGGTCGTCCCCGCCGAACAGCTCGGGCTCCTCGACCTCGATGCGCGTCGTCGGCGCGGCCTCGGGCGCGGGGAGCAGGGCGTCGGTCACCCGGGCGCACCAGTCCAGCTCGGCGCGGTCGATCCGCTTGCGTCCCACCTGCCCGACCGCGCACGCGACCGAGCGGCCGGTGGAGTGGCGGGTGGTGAGCACGAGCAGGACCGAGACCTCGTCCCGCTGGAGGTCGGCGCGGGACTGCACGACGCGGGTGACGCGAAGATCCGGATCGAGGCCGGGAACCTCGGCGCGGGTGGCGGGGGTGGGCACCAGGTCGAGCACGCTGGTCAGGAGCTCATCGTGCACGTCGGCCTTCACCGGCGAGAGCTGGGCAACCAGGATCCGGGTCGGTCCGCAGCGCAGGTGGCGCAGTCCGGTGTCGGCAGGCACGGCCTCACAGGGCTCCCCCGCGATGGCGGCGAGCGCATCGTCCTCCTCCGCGGTCGCCTCATCGGCAGCGGCGGCGGGGAGCGTCAGCAGCAGCAGCAGGGACGGCAGGAAGCGCATGCCCTGATGCTAACGGCCCGGCGCGGACCTTGTTGAGGGGCGGGGCGAGAGAGCGAGGAGCGAGCGAAACAATGCCCGACTCACTCCCCTGTCGGCGGACTACAGCGGGTCGCGAGCGCCGGGCGTCTGGGGAAACTCGGCGCCCGAAGGCTCTCGCGACCCGTCTTCGTCGTCGTCGCGGGGGTCCTGGCCTTCCACCTCGACCCGGGTCGACACCGCGTGCCCGGGCACGGCACCCGGCGGGGCGGGCTCGGCCTCGGGGGTGTCCGCCACGTCGGTCGCCAGCTTGTCGGCGTCGCCTCCGTCGTGCAGGGCGTCCTGGGGGGACGGGTAGGGGGCACCAGGCTGACGATCGGTGGGCTTGCCGGGCATGGGCACATCCTTGGGACGGGGTTGCATGATTGATACTTGCACCAATTGCATATCTCGTTATAGCACCCATGCAACCAAGAACCCGCAACCCAAAGGAGACCATGGAAGCTCGCTCCCTCCAGACCGAAGCCCTCGTCGAACAGTACGTGCACGTCGTCAACGACTCGATGGGCCGCAACGAGGACCAGACCCCGTGGAAGCAGATCCTCGCCGCGGTGAAGTCCGCCACCGGCGATGATGTCGAGGCTGGCGTCGCCATCTACAAGGACGACCCCGACCACCCGGAGGACCACTTCGTCCTCGGCTGGCGCGACGGTCGCCTGCACACGCTCCAGCACGGCAAGGACGACGATCACACCTGGTGGAACATGCCGCGCAAGCACCTCGAGGACGTGGTCGAGAACCCCAAGCCCTACCTCGAGAACCCCGCGAAGTTCGACCTGGACTGGATGTCCCGCCGCCTCGGCCTGCAGGCCCTGACCGGCGACATGATGCCGAACTAGCACACCCCAGGGCGTTACCTCCGGAGCCGCGGGGCCCACCGCCCCCTGCCCCGGAGCACCCATGATCATCGACCTCGTCGACGGCACGTTCGAGCTGTACCGCAGCTACTTCGCCGTCCCCTCGGCCACCGCCCCCGACGGCACCGAGGTCGGCGCGACCCGAGGCGTCGTGCGCACCCTCTGCAAGCTGCTGCGTGAGGAGGGCCTGACGCACGTCGCCTTCTCGTTCGATCACGTCATCGAGTCCTTCCGCAACGATCTCTTCGCTGGCTACAAGACCGGCGCGGGCATCGAGCCCGCGCTGAAGGACCAGTTCGAGCTGGTCGAGCAGGCCGCCGAGGCGCTCGGCATCGTCACCTGGCGCAACGTCGACGTGGAGGCGGACGACGCCATCGCGACCATGGCCCTGCGCGCGGCCGCAGACCCCCGGGTCACCCGGGTGCGCATGCGCTCCCCGGACAAGGACCTCGCCCAGGTCGTGCAGGGCGAGCGCGTCGTCATGTACGATGCCATCCGCGACCGCACGACCACCGAGGCCGACGTGCTGGAGAAGTTCGGGGTGAAGCCCGCATCGATCCCGGACTACCTCGGCCTGGTCGGCGACGACGCAGACGGCATCCCCGGCATCCCCCGCTGGGGCGCGAAGAGCGCGTCGACCCTGCTCACCCGGTACGGTCACTTGCATGCAATCCCTACAGACCCGTCCCAGTGGGATGTGAAGGTCCGGGGCGCAAAGGGCCTGGCAGAGCAGCTGGACGCCCACCGCGACGAGGCTGAGCTGTACGTGCAGCTCGCGACCCTGAAGACGGACGTCCCCCTGCCCGAGTCGGTGGACGATCTGGCCTGGCGGGGCGCAGACCGCGCGGCGTTCGAGGCGATGGCGGCGCGACTCGGTGACCCGGGACTGGCGCGCTTCGTGCCCCGGTGGCGGGGAGAGTAGGGAGAGTGGGTACCACGCCGCGCACCATCCGCCGGCGTCCCCTTTACAATGCCCGAAGTCCTGCTACCTGGGAGCCCGGGGCCGGACGTGGGGCATCGCCTGGCGCGATGCAGGAGGTACGCCATGTCTCGATCACTGCTCGTCTTCGTCGTGCTCCTCACCAGCTGTGGAGGTGCCGGTCTTTGGCGCGTCACCACCCAGGGGGAGTCGTACCTCGAACAGGGCGTGTCCACGGACGACTTCACCGACGACTGCACCGTCTTGTTCGAGACGTTCGAGGTCCAGATCACCGAAGCGGTCCTGCTGGACGCCGACGGTGAGGTCGCCGTCGAGGCGCCCGGCGGTGTCTTCGATCTGACCGCCGAGGGCCCCCAGGAGCTTGCCACGGTGGATGCGCTGGCAGACGCCTACGGCACCGCGCGGATCCGCATCGCGCCCGCGGCCGGGCCCAGCGTGCGCACGACCGGAAGCCTGGGCTGCGGCGACGAGGCGATCGGCTTCGACCTCATGTTCCAGACCGACACCACCTACGTCTGCGATCTGGACGACTTCGAAGTGTCCAAGGGCCTCTTCACGGAGACCCGGATCGACATCCACGGCCAGCGCCTGTTCCTCGACAGCCTGGGCGACGACGGCGAGCTCCGCGCGGGCGTGCTGCACAGCGCCGGCGTGCTGGGCGAGGGCAACTCCACCCTCACCCCGGACGATCTGGCCGAGTACAAGGTCGCCGACTTCGACTACGACGTCGGCTCCCACACCGAGGTCGAGACCGTGGAGGAGTTCCTGGTCGAACAGAGCCGCACCCTGGTGGGGATCGACGGCGAGGGCCGGTGCCGGGTGCAGCCGTAGACGACGTTCCGGTGATCCATCCCGCCCGCGCTGCGTAGGCATGGCTGTGGTGAGCAGGACCTGCGAAGACCTTGCGAGGAACAGCGGGGGTTCAGCGCGACCTCGACGGCGTCGACGCCCGCGCCTGGGTCCTCGCCTATGACGGGGTCTTCGAGTCCCCCGGCGTGCTCCGCGAGGACGACGTGCTCGCCGGCAGGGTCGGCTTCTACGACGCCTACCCCGGCTCCGGCGGCGGGCGCTCCACCCGGGTGCTGGCCGGCACCACCCTGCTCCGCGCGGGTCCCGCGCTCCAGTGGGAAGCGACCGCGTGGGGAGGCTGGCGGCAGCTCTCCTTGCAACAGGACTTCACCGGCTACTACGCCGATCCCGAGCGCGGGGACGGCTCGCTGCAGCACCACCAGGCCACCTCGGGCGGCGCCCGGGCGAGCCTGGACTGGGAGCCGGGCCACGCGTTGACGTTGCGGGCCGGGGTGGACTGGCGACTGGACGCCTTCCACCAGGATCGGCAGGCGGTGCTGGTCGACGGCACCCCGTGGCGCACCGAGGACAAGGTCCGGGCCATCCAGGGATCGGGCGGCGGCTTCGTCGGCGCGAGCCTGCATCCACGGCCCGACCTGCGCATCGAGCCCTCCCTGCGCGCCCAGGCCCTGTGGATCGCACCCGACGACGGC
>CALATR010001065.1 GCA_937891875.1 uncultured Pseudomonadota bacterium
GCCAGCGCCTCCTCGTGGAGTCCGCGGTGGAGGAGGACCAGCGCGTAGTAGTAGCGGACCAGCAGGGCTCGGTTGGCGACATGGGAGACGTCCAGCTCGTCGGAGCCCCCGAGCAAGCAGCGCTCCGCCTCCTCGAACTCCTCGTTGAACAGGTGGTCGAGCCCGATGTGCACCAGCAGGAGCCCCTTGCGACCGGGGTCGGGCATGCGCTCCTGCATGCGCAGCAGGCGCAGGTGGGCCCGGCGCAGGCCCGCCCGGTCCCCCACGTTGGTCAGCACCGTCACCATCATGTACTGCACGCGGATGGCGGTCCCTACGCGGCCCAGGGCGAGCAGGGTGTCGCGGCACTCGGTGAGTCGGCGCACCTGCTCGGGGTCCGCGCCGTCCACGAACTGCACGACGTGAACGAGGCACGCCGTCGCGTAGGCGCGCTCCTCGGCGCTCACCTCGACGGCCAGCGCCCGCTCCAGGATGCAGCGCGCCTCCTCGAGGTCTCCCCGCTCGCGCACCGCCCCCGCCTGGCCCCGCAGGGACGCGGAGACGACCTCGTCGTCGAAACCCGTGGCCAGGGCCTCGGCGTGCTGGAAGGCGACCAGGGCGAGATCGAGCTTGGACCGGCGCATCAGCAGGAAGCCGCGGGCATTCTCGATCCGCGCCAGCTGGAGCGGAAGCGCCGACCCCTCGAGGCGTGCGACGGCCTGATCGAGCAGGCGCTGGCGGGACAGCTGATCCACCCGGAAGTCGTCGAGGGCGTTCAGGGTGAGCACCAGCTCGGCGTAGGTGTCGAGGTCGTCCTCGGTCGCGGCCAGCGCGGCCTCCAGATCGCCCGAGATCGCCTGGAGATCCTCCATGACTGCGAGGGCGTGCTCCCCCTCGATCCCGTCTCGCAGCGCCCGCCCTGCCCGCGCCGCCCAGCGGGCGTGGCGCCTGCGGATCTCGGCGGCGAGGTCGGCATCGAGCCCGTCGCGGACGAAGGCGCGCACCGTCGACAGCAGGCGCAGCCGACCGCCGTCGGACTGCACCAGGGAGTGGTCGACCAGGCCTTCGATCAGGTCCGGGAGGCGCTGGGGAGCCTCGACCACAGCCGCGGCCGCCGACAGCGAGAACGCGCTTCGGAACGCGGAGATCTGCTGCATGGTGCTGCGCTCGTCGGGCTCGAGGCGCTCCCAGGCGAGGCGCAGGGCGCGCTGCAGGCTCACGTGGCGCGCGTCGCGATCCCGCCGGCGGTCGCGGAGCACGTCGATGCCGTGTCCCAGGCTGTCGATGAGCCCGCGCACCCCGGTGGTGCGGATCCGGGCGGCGGCGAGATCCAGGGCGAGCGGGAGGCCGTCGAGCATGCTGCAGAGCCGCCCGACGTCGGCATGGGCCGGGTCCAGGGTCACGCCCAGGCGGGCGCAGCGGGCGACCAGCATCTCGCAGGCCGCGCCGGGCGCCAGCGGACCGACCTCGACGATGACCTCGTCGAGCAGAGCCAGGCGCTCCTGCGTGGTCACCAGCACGGTCAGGGCGGGCACATCGGCGAGCCAGGGACCGACGTGGTCGGCCACGTCACTGACGATGTGCTCGGCGTTGTCGAGGACCAGCAGCAGGGGGCCCCGACGGGCGAGCTCCTTGCCGATGTGCTCGCGGACGGCCTCGGGATCGGCCCCAGAGCCGGTCGCCAGGCCGAGCAGGCTGGACAGGGTGCGGAGCAGGCCGCGGGCGTCGCCGACCGGCACCAGATCGCAGACGAGGACCGCGGGGGCGAAGCGGACCGCGAGGGCCTGTGCCAGGGTGGTCTTGCCGGATCCGGGAGGTCCGAGCAGGGTGATCAGCTGCTGTGGCCCGCGGAGCATGGCCTCGACGGACTCCAGCAGCGCGACCCGACCGAACACCTCCGGCGCGGGCGTGGCGATGATCCGGGGGCGGCCGAGGTGGAGCAGGTAGCCCCCGCCCCGGCGGGTGAGCAGGTGCTCCGGGCGGCTGGCGTCGCGCTCGATCTTCTTGCGCAGCCGGGAGACGGCCATGTCCACCGCGCGGGTGCTCGTGACCTTGCGGTGGCCCCAGACCTCGCGCTGGAGCTCGTCCCGGCTGACCTCACGCCCCGCGCGTGCCGCCAGGTAGGCGAGCAGCTCGACCTCCTGACGGGACAGCTCGACCGGCTCGCCCCCGACCGGCACCAGGCGTGCGCGGTCGAGCTCGACGGTGCCGGTGGCGAGCAGCAGGGTGCTCCGTGGGGTGCCCCGAGCCAGCCGCGCGACCGCCTCGCTCACCGAGGTGCCCTCCTGGGCCACGACGAGGGGCTCGAGCAGGGCGCGATCCTCGGGGAGATCCACCTCCGGCCGCCACACCACGACCCCGAAGCGATGACCGGCGGCCCGCCAGGCGCGCACCTGTTGGAAGGGATCGCCTGCGGTCCTCGCGAGCACGATGGTCCCGTACCCGGACAGATCCATCGGGGGCTCTGGAGCGGCCCGGCAGCCGAGCTCTTCCGCGAGGACGGCGGAGATCTCGTCCGGGCCCGTCACGAGGAGCGAGGAGCGAGGCAAGCTGGCGGTTCTCTCGGTTCGACGTCCGTACCGATGCTCTCCTATCCGCTCGCTCGCGATCGGTCTCAACCGGGCACCGTTCCCACCGAACGGAGCACCCGCCCCGGAGCGCCTCTCATGCCCGACGTCCAGCTCGCCCGCCGTGGTCCCGGCAACCTCATCCTGTCCGTGGATGGCGTGCCCCATGACCTGACCTTCCCCCCGACCGGCAACCTGGAGCACATCGTCCTGCAGATCCTGTCCGGCAAGGAGTACCCGACGCTCCGCCTGCCCGACTGGGAGGTGCGCACGATCATCGACGTGGGCGCCAACGTCGGTGCGACCGCGGTGTTCTTCGCCCTCGCCTACCCGAACGCGAAGATCCACTGTTTCGAGCCTTCCCCCTCCACTTATGCGCACCTGGAGAGCAACGTCTCCTGGCTGCCTGGCGTGACCGCCCACCCGTTCGGGCTGTTCGACGAGGCCGCCGAGGTCCCGCTGTACGGCGGCACCAGCCAGTGCGCCCAGGCCAGCGTGGCCCTGTCGGTCGAGACCCGCGACGACGTGTCCGAGACCATCAAGCTGCTCCCCGCGCGGGAGGTCATCGAGGCGGTCGAGGGTCCGGCGATCCTGAAGCTGGACACCGAGGGCTGCGAGGTCCCCGTCCTGCGCGACCTCGGCGAGCTGGTCGACGCCTTCGACGTCATCTACGTCGAGTGGCACAGCGATCGCGACCGCCGCCGGATCGACGCCCTGCTGGGCGAGCGCTTCGCCCTGTGGCGCACCCAGGCCAGCGCCGTGCACCGAGGCACCGCCGCCTACCTGCACAGCCGCGTGCTGCAGGCCCACCCCCGCCTCGGCCTGCTCGAGATCCCCGAGGTCAAGGTGCCGTCGGCAGCGTAGGGCTCCGCCGCGCATTAGGTGCGCGCGCCTGGAGGCCCCATGTCCGACGCCCCCGCCCAGGCCCGCGCCGCCTTCGACCGCTACCACGCGCGGGTCGCTGCCGATCCCCTCGACGCGGATCCGCACCTGCGCGCGCTGCTGCAGCGCTCCGGCCACGGCGACCAGCTGCCGGCGGTGCAGGCCTTCGCCCGTCGGTGCGCGACCGAGCTGGATGCGCTCGCGAAGGAGACCAACCTCGGCCCCAACCTGCCCCGCCTCGAGCGCTACGACGGCTTCGGCAACCGCACCGAGGAAGTCGTCTTCCATCCCGGCTACCACGAGCTCGGGCGGGCGGTGTACGGCTCGGGGGTCATGCAGCGCTACGGCACGCCCGGCCAGGAGTCGGTCACGCTGGCGCTCATGTACCAGCTCTCCCAGCTGGGCGAGGCCGGTCACGCCTGCCCGCTCGCCTGTACCGCCGGCCTCATCAAGATCCTGGGACGGGCGCTGGACGAGGCCGCCGCGACCGGCGCCGACACCGGCCCGATGGCCGCGTGGCGGGAGCGCCTGCTCGACCCCGACTACGACTCCCACTTCCACGGCAGCCAGTTCCTGACCGAGGTCCAGGGCGGCTCGGACGTGGGCGCCAACGCGGTGATCGCGACGCCCGACAAGGACGGTTGGTGGCGGATCACCGGGGAGAAGTGGTTCTGCTCGGTCGCCGACGCCCAGCTCTTCCTGGTCACCGCCCGCCCGGAAGACGGCCGCGAGGGCACCAAGGGCCTGATGGCCTTCGCCGTGCCCCGCACACTGGAGGACGGCCGGCCAAACGGCTTCGCCCTGCGGCGGCTCAAGGACAAGCTCGGCACGCGGAGCATGGCCAGCTCCGAGATCGACTTCACGGGGGCCCGGGCGTGGCCGGTCGGCGACTTCCGCGACGTCGTCAGCATCGTGCTCAACACGTCCCGGCTCTACAACGCGGCCGCCTGCTGCGGGATCATCCAGCGGGCCGCCCGCGAGGCCGCCGCCTACGCCGCGGAGCGCACCGCATTCGGCGCTCCGATCCTCCAGTTCCCGGCCATCGCCCGCACGGTCGCCCGCCTGCGCGCCGAGGCCTACGCCGCCCGGGTCACCACCTTCACCCTCGCCGCCCTCGCCGACCGGCAGGCCAACGGCGATGCCGACGACCTCGACCGGGCCGCCTGGCGCGCGCTGGTCAACCTCAACAAGTACTGGACCAGCGTGCAGGCCACGACCAGCGCGCGAGACGCCATCGAGGTGCTCGGTGGCAACGGTGCCATCGAGACCTTCTCCGTGCTCCCCCGCCTCCTGCGCGACGGCATCGTGGTCGAGGCCTGGGAGGGCGGCCACAACGTGCTGTGCGCCCAGGTGCTCCGCGACGCCCAGCGCCTGAGCCTGGTCGAGGCCATGTTCACGTGGCTCGACCGCACCCTCGGCGGCCTCTCCCCCGAGCTCCAGCACGAGCGGGCGCGGTGGCAGGCCCTGGTCCAGCGCAAGGACGCCGCCGTCTACGTGCGCGACCTGGTCGACGACCTGCGCGGTCCCCTCTGCGCCGCCCTGCTCCGCCAGCACGCCGACGATGCCCACGATCCGTGCGAGCGCGCGGCCGCGGACCACGTCGAGCAGCTGTCCCGCCGCGGGTACGACCCCCTGGCGGACGCCCGTCTGATGGAGCGCGTCGCGATCCTGGTCCGGCAGGTAGACTAGCCCGGCGGGAGCGGACTTCCCGCCGAACGCCGCGTGTGGTCTACTGGCCGATGTCCAGGAGGACTCGCATGCGAAATCCCGCCATCCTCACGGCGATAGCACTGCTCGGCTGCAACCAGCCCCCCGGGGGCCAGCGGGTCTCGATCACGCCGGCCGAGCCGACGACCATCGACGATCTGACCGTCAACCTGGACCAGCTCGCCGAGGATGAGAACGACGACGTGCTGTCCTACCGCTACGCGTGGTTCCGCGACGGCGGCCTGCTGGCCGAGCTGGACGACGTCACGGTGCCTGCGGCCCGCACGAAGAAGGGCGAGGAGTGGCGGGTCGAGGTGACGGCGTTCGACGGCAAGCTGGTCTCGGAGACCGCCGCCAGCGCGGCGGTCACCATCGCCAACACCGCGCCGACGCTCACCCTGTCCATCGCCGCGGATCGGGTCGGCACCGAGGACGACATCGTCGCCAGCGTCGAGACGGGAGATATTGACGAAGATACGGTTTCGACCGAGATCTCCTGGTCGCGAAACGGCAGCCCGATCACCCTGGACAGCCTGACCGTGCCCGCATCGATGACCGCGAAGGGCGACATCTGGGAGGTCACGGTCACGCCGACCGACGGCGAGGACGAGGGCATCTCCCAGACCCTGGCGGCGCGGGTCATCAACACCGCTCCCGAGGCCCTCGGCGCGACCCTGACCCCGTCGGAGGTCACCGAGGCGTCCGAGGTCCGCTGCCTGTCCCAGGGCTGGCGCGACGTGGACGGAGACGAGGCGGACTACTTCGTCAGCTGGGTCATCAACGGCGAGGAGACCGGCGCTCCCGGGGCCGTGTTGACCGGCGAGTGGTTCGACAAGGGCGACACCATCTCGTGCATCCTGGTGCCCTGGGACGGCGAGGACGAGGGGCCGCCGGTGACCTCCGAGAGCGTCACCGTGCAGAACTCCGCGCCGTGGGTCGCTGCGGCGCACCTCGATCCGGCCGCTCCGACGACCACCGACGACCTGACGGTGGTGGTGGACAGCGTCGAGGATCCCGATGGTGACCTGGTCGACGTGACCGTACGCTGGACCGTGGACGGCCGCGCGGTGGGCACCGGCCCGACGCTGGACGCCTCGCGCACGTCCCGCGGCCAGCGGGTCGAGGCGACGGTGATCCCCTTCGACGGCGAGGTCAACGGCACGCCCTTCACCGTGGGTCCGGTGGTCATCGCGAACACACCGCCGGTGATGACGTCGGTGGCGCTCACTCCGTCGACGGTGCGCACCGGGGACACCCTGCGTGCGGTGGCGTCGGCGACCGACGTCGACTTCGACACCGTGACCCTGGCCTACAGCTGGACCGTCAACGGCCGGCCCGTCGCCGCGACCGGCACGACGCTCGACGGGCGCAGCTGGTTCGACAAGGGTGACACGGTCTCGGTCACGGTCACACCCTCCGACGGCGCGGACACGGGCACGCCGATGACCAGCAGCACGGTGACGGTGGCCAACTCGCCGCCCACGGCACCCAGCATCCGGATCACCCCCACGTCACCGACCGCGTCCGACGTGCTCCGCTGCCAGCTCACTGCCGCGTCTTCCGACGCCGACGGTGATCCGCTCACGTACACCGGCGCCTGGACCCGCAACGGCTCGGCGTACTCGGGCTCGACGACCAGTTTCCGCGGCGACACGGTGCCCGCGTCGGCGACCCGCTCCGGCGAGACCTGGACCTGCGTGGTCACCGTCAGCGATGGCACCGACACCGCGGTCTCCTCGTCGGCCTCGGTCAAGGTGCAGTCCTGGAAGGGACGCCGCACGTTCACCAACTGCGGAAAGACCGGGCAGGACGGCCCTTCTTCGACCCAGTGCAGCTCGGCCTACTCCGGCACGACCCTGGCCGGGGAGGTCACCGTCACCGGGGGCAAGCAGGTCTGGACCGTGCCAGTCACGGGCACCTACCGGATCGAGGCCCAGGGCGCCCAGGGCAAGAGCGCCCAGTCCGGCATGGTGGGCGGCAAGGGCGCGCGCATGCGGGGCGACTTCTACCTGACCGCGGGCACGAGCCTGACCATCGTGGTCGGTCAGCTGGGCACGGACAACGGCTGCAGCGGCGGAGGCGGCGGCGGCACCTACGTCGCCCGCGGCACCACCGCGATGCTGGTGGCGGGCGGCGGCGGCGGCACGCGCACGTCGGTCTCCCAGAACGGCTGTGACGGCCGCACCTCCCAGCAGGGCGGCACCGGCTCGGGCTCTGCCACCACCTGGGGCTGCGGCGCCAAGGCGACCTCGACCATCGGCGCGGGCGGCATCGTCTCGGCGAGCTCGTGGGGCTCGGGAGGCGGCGCCTGGAGCAACAACGGCGGGGACGAGGACTCCCC
>CALATR010001066.1 GCA_937891875.1 uncultured Pseudomonadota bacterium
ACCTCGAGCACGCCCTGCGCCTGGACCCGGAGCACACCGACTCCTACGAGGCGATCGGCGTGATCCTGGCCCGCACCGAGCGCTTTCACGAGGCGATCGACGTGTTCCGGCGCCTCGAGGAGGTCGCTCCGGAAGAGCCCCTGGTGAACACCAACCTGTCGCTGTACTACATGAAGATCGGCGACAAGGAGACCGCGGAGGCCCAGGCGGCCCTGGCGGCACGCAAGTCGATGGCGCGGGGCTCCAGCAAGACGGCGGCCCAGCTGGCGACCGAGGCGGACGAGGCGCGCCGGGCCGATGCCGCCCGCAAGGAGCGCATGTTCCGCCAGGTTCTCGACTTCGACCCCGACGATCCCATCGCCCTGTTCGGCCTCGGCAGCGCCCTGTCGATCCTGGGTCGCTGGGAGGAGGCGGCGGAGGTGCTCGAGAAGGCCCAGGAGGCAGATGCCCGCAATGCTGCGGTCTACCTCACCCGAGGCAAGGCCCTGGAGCGCCTCGGACGTGACGCCGAGGCCGTGGGCGTGTACCGGCAGGGCATGGAGGTCGCCTCGCGTCGAGGGGACCTGATGCCGCTGCGCGAGATGGAGAGCCGGGTCCTGCTGCTCGGCTAGGAGGCAGGCATGTGGAATCGCGTCGAAGAGGTGGTGGACGACATCCGCCCGCTGATCCGCTCGGTCGGAGTGGACGCCAAGGTGGTGGACGTCATCGACCGCGTCGTCACGGTCGAGCTCTCCCGCACCGACGAGGACAGCAACCCCGACCTGGTCCGCCTGCGCACCTTCGTGGCGCGGGAGATCCAGGCGGAGATGCCCGAGGTCCGCGAGGTCGTGTTCGAGGGTGAGCTCGCGCCTCCGCCGCCGAAGCCCGCCAGGTCCGGTCCGGACATGCGCTACGACGCTCCGTCCGCCGAGGCCGACACCGTGGTGCTGACGTTCGAGCGCCCGGTCGCCCCGCCCGCGACCACCGTCTACGACGACGTCGCCATCGCAGCGGATCGCCCGATCGTGCTCGCGATCCTGCGCTTGCAAGGCGTGGTCTCGGTCATCGGACGCGCCGAGCGGCTCATCGTCGCCCGGGCCGCGGATGCCGCCTGGGACCAGGTGCTCCCCGCCATCGAGGCCGCGGTCGGCTCGGCTGGCGGCGGGGTGGGTGCCGACGGCCTGCGCGAGCGGGTCGAGACGATCCTGGACCGGGACATCAACCCGGCCCTGTCGTCCCACGGCGGCTTCATCGAGCTGCTCGACGTCAAGGGCGCAGATCTCTACATCCACATGGGCGGCGGCTGCCAGGGCTGTGCCCAGTCCCAGGCGACCCTGCGCATGGGCGTGGAGCGCCAGATCCGCGACGCGATCCCCGAGGTCGGCCAGATCTTCGACACCACCGACCACGCCGCCGGGGAGAATCCGTACTTCCGCGCGTGAGCGTTCGTTCCAGGCAGCCCCTCAACTGATCCGCAACAGGTCCGATCGGGTAGGGGCGAGGTGCCTTGTGTCGCAGATTCTGCTCGACGTAGGAACGAACGAAGTCGAGATCATGGAGCTGATCGTCGGGAACGGTCGGTACGGCGTGAACGTGGCGAAGATCCGAGAGATCGTGCCGCTCGAGGACAAGACGATCACGCCCCTGCCGGACTCTCCCCACAACCTGCGCGGCGTGCTCATGCTCCGCTCGCGCACGGTCCCGATCGTCGATCTGGCCCTGACCCTGGGGGCGAGCGGCGACAACAACGATGCGATCGCCATCGTCTGTGAGATGAACGGCCACGAGGTCGGCTTCCTCGCCGGCGGGGTCAAGGAGATCCACCGGCTCTCCTGGGCGAGCCTCCAGCCGCTCGGCTACCTCGAGCGCTTCGAGCCGCCGCTGACCGGAACCGTGCTCGCGGGTGAGACGCCGCTGATGGTGCTCGACCTCGAGAAGATCGTGGGCGACCTCATCCCCGAGACCCGCCTGAACTACCTCGACGTGCCGGAGTCCGGTCAGGACGTGCGGGCCAAGCGCGAGGCGGCCAACCTCTGGATCGTCGACGACAGTCGGGTCATCCGCCGGTTCATGGTCTCGCTGCTCGCCGAGGCCGGCTACGTCACCGTGAAGTCGTTCCACCACGGCAAGGAGGTCGTCGACGCCATCATGGGCGGCGAGGAGCCGCCGGACATGCTGGTGAGCGACATCGAGATGCCCCAGCTGGACGGCCTGACCCTGTGCAAGCGCATCAAGGACGGCTCCATGGGCACGTCCTTCCCCGTCGTGATGTTCTCTTCGCTGGTCCAGGAGGACACGGGTCGAAAGTGCAGGGCAGTCGGTGCCGATGCATGGCTTGCGAAGCCGCAGCTCCCCGGGCTGGTCGCGCTGGTGGATGCCATCGCGATCGGTGAGGGGGAGATCCCCGCAGAGTTCCTGCGCGTCAACGAAGCTGCCTGAGAGCGCCGTGCCCCACCAGCTCGTCTCCCTGCTCCGAGACGTCTCGACCGAGCTCGAGACCCTCGGACACCATGCCGCCGATCAGGCTGCCGAGGCTCGCGCCACGGCCCTGTCGATTACGCTCGAAGCGGTGAAAGCCGGCATCCCGCCGGGCAAGCTCCGCGATCTGGCCGTGCGGCTCCGAGAGGAGGCGGCGTCTGCCGCGGATCGCCTCGCCCACGATCGGGCGCGGGTGTCCCTGCGGATCGGCCAGGCCCTGGCGCGCGCCACGACCCTGGCCCGGGAGGCGGACGTGCTCCTGCCCACCCGCCAGCGCGCCGCCTGGCTCGCGATGATCGTGCAGCAGGCGGCCCGCGAGGTGGAGCTGGCCGGAGAGGCCGCCGTGGACGGGGTGCTGGTCGCCTCGGTCGATGCGTCCGAACTCGCCCTGAGCGACGCCGTCGCCTTCGCCGAGCCCGACGTGATCGGCGTGCGGGTGCCCCGTCCGGGAGGCTCCTGGCGGGCGCTCATCGACTGGCCGGTGCTCGAGGCCGCCTGGATGTCGGGAGACCCCGACCTGATGGTCCGCGCCCTGTCTGGCGACCCCGTCCTGGCGAGCCCCGGCGGCAGCGGCCTGCAGCCGCGGGTATGGCTGGTGGCGGGTGAGGTCGGGCTGGCCTCGTCGCACCGAGAGGTCGCCCCGGACGTCGAGCTGCTCCCGGACGAGGAC
>CALATR010001067.1 GCA_937891875.1 uncultured Pseudomonadota bacterium
ACTGGAGACCGACCCGCCGCTCCCTCGCCCGCAGCAACGCGACTCCTCGCAAGTCGCCACTCCGAGCCGCCACTCCCCCGCTCGCAGCTCCCCGCGAGACCGAAGCCAGACCCGCCACTCCCTCAGCCCGAGATCACCTCGTTGATCCGCTTGTCGTGGTTGTTCAGCGTGATGTACGCCCAGATCCAGAACCCGACGAAGAGCAATCCGATGATGATGCCGAAGACGACGCCTCCCGTCATCGACGCCGACGCCAGCGTGCCGATCATCTCGGCCTGCGGGCCGGCGCCCAGCGAGGTGATGGAGTCCAGGTACTGGTCGATCGCGGGCTTCATCAGGATGAAGTTGACGATCTGCATGACCACGTAGCTCAGGAAGTCGACCAGCGCGGCGGCAAGCGCGGCCCACGTCATCAGGCCGACCTCCTTCTGCTGCAGCGACTGCACGCCGGCGATGACCATGAACAGGGACACCAGCCCGGACAGCGCGGTCGGGAAGACGGCGTACCAGGCGACGCCGCGCTGGACCTCCATCAGCTCGAGGAAGGACTCGCGCATGGCGGCCGGCAGGTTCGGGGGCGGCTGCGGCGAGAACACCCCAGCCGACATCAGGAAGACGTTGAGCAGGCCGTACGCGGCAATCAGCGCGCCGAGCGAGCCCAGGACGATCGCGGTGATGGCCAGCGCGCGGATGATCGTCGGGTACAGGGACGTCGGCGGGAGTCGGTCGGACATGGGCACCTCGCGGGCGCGAGCCTAGCCCGGATCCCTCATGAGCACCTCGCCGGCGGGGACTCGTTGCGGGATGCGAGGCAGGCGGGTGTCTGCCTCGAGCGTCGTTCGACGGACACCGCCATTGTTGGCGTTTAACCGTTCCGGGTCGCAATCTCGGCTCAGACCCGTCCATCGGATGGAGTTCGACGACACCGGCGAATTGTTCAGAACACAAGCTCGGACCGGATCTCTTCGATGTTGGCCAGAGCCGTGCGCCACGTGTCCTTCATGGGGAACGCCGAGCTCAGCGAAACGACCAGGCGGCGGACCGACTGCCGCACCAGCGCGCCGACCTTCAGCAGCCGAACTCGAATGGTCCAGACCTGCGCCCGAGCAAGCGCCGTGCCACGCAAAGCCACGGAGCGAAGCTCATTGACGAGCACGTACGCGAGCGACGAGAACCAGAGTCGCAACTGGTTCGCCCGCATCGTGTGCGAGCTCGTCCGGTCCGCGAACATCCCGAGCTGCTGCTCCTTGATCCTGTTCTCCATGTCGCCGCGCGCACAGTAGAGATCTTCGTACAGCGCGCGCTTGTCGATCTCCTCGGCCGGTAGACTGGTGACCACGAAGCGGGGGTTGTCCTTTCCGGTCAGCACCTCGGCCTTAGCGACCACGCGGCGCTCGCGAGACCAGGTATTCAGTGTACGGTAGTCCAGGTCCTTGTAGGACTTTGACGCGTGCCCACTGTCCTTGACGACCTGGCGGTGGTGCACCATCTCGTCCTCGATCATGCTGGCGAGCCGGCTGTTTCGGGCAAGCCCGATGACGTACTCCACATTCGGCTGACGCTCGCACCAGTCCAGCAGCAGGTCGCGACAGAACCCCGAGTCCGCACGGACGATGATCCGGGTCGTAGGCCACTGTTTGCGAATCTGGGCGATGATTCGAGCCACTTCGTCGACGGCTCCCGCAGCGCCGTCCTGATCCGCCGTGCGGAGCTTCGCGACGAGCAGAAAGTCCCCGCAGAAGATGTACAGCGGAAGGAAGCAATAGTGCCGGTAGTACCCGTGGAAGAAGCGCCCCTCCTGATTGCCGTGCACCCGATCGTCGGTCGCATCGAGGTCCAGGATGATCTCGTCAGGTGGCTGGTCGTGGGCGTCGAGCATGAGGTCGACGAACAGCCGCTCGAACGACTCGGGCGAGTGGAGGATCTTGAGGTCTGGCCGGTGCTCGTCGAGCGTGGACGGTGCCGTCTCCAAGCGGTTTAGCGTCGCGTGCCCCGCGAGGGCGCGGCCACGATCTCTGGGCTGCTTGCGGTCATGGCCGAGCGGGTCCGACTTGCCAGCTGCAAGCGCGAGGACGGGGTCGTAGCGCAGGTCATCGTGATCGTTGAGGTCCTCGTAGCCCAATGCGATGCCGAGGATCCGCTGTGCGACGAGTTCCTCGACGGTGTGCTCCACGCGAGTGGGGTCCCGATGGTCGACGAAGCAGTCGGCCACGCGGCCGAAAAATTCGCTTAGCTGCGCGACTTCGCGCAGCAGGAGCGCCCCGCCATCGGACGTCATGGGTCCGGCATCGAACGCGGCGACGACCTCTCTTCGGCCGAGCGGCTGAAGTCCCTCCAGCTTCGAGGTACACTCTGTGCGCATCGCCCGCCTCCATTTCGCAAGTGGTTGTTTCGTTCAAAACTACCTTATCGCGAAATGAGGCGGGCGTGTTGCGTTTTCTGATGATCGATCCGGGCTAGAGGACTCCGCGCCGCTCTTGATCCCGCTCGATGCTGCGGAACAGCGCGCCGAAGTTGCCC
Source organism: uncultured Pseudomonadota bacterium (assembly GCA_937891875.1). Taxonomy (GTDB): domain Bacteria; phylum Myxococcota_A; class UBA796; order UBA796; genus REDI01. The sequence goes on from CALATR010001067.1 coordinate 2,521, forward strand.
TCGCCGAACGACAGGTGGTTCCGGCGCTGGATCATCTCGATGAAGATCGGGCCCACCAGGTTCTTGGTGAAGATCTGCAGCAGGTAGCCCTCGTCGTCGCCGTCCACGAGCGCCTTGTGACCCTCGATCCGGTCCGGATCCTCGCGGACGCCGGGCACCCGGTCGAAGACGGTGCGGTAGTAGTCGGGATCGATGTCCAGCGTCTCGATGCCCGAGCCGTCCAGGGCATCCAGGCTGGCGAGCAGATCGTCGGTCAGGAACGCGAGGTGCTGCACGCCAGCGCCGTCGTACTCGCGCAGGTACTCCTCGATCTGGCTCTTCGACTCGCTGCCTTCGTTGATCGGGATGCAGAACGAGCCGTCCGGCGAGCGCAGGGCGTAGCTGGTGAGGCCGGTCTTCTCGCCGCGGATGTCGAACGTGCGCACCTCGGTGAAGCCGAACACGTCCTTGTAGAAGCGCTGCCACCGCTCCATCGTGCCCTTCTGTACGTTGTTCGTGAGATGGTCGATGGTGGTGAAGCCCTTGCTGGGCACCTCGATGGGCTGGCTGTGCACCACGAAGTCGACCAGCACGTCGTTACGGCCATCGTCGACGAAGTGGATGAGGCTGTCGCCGATGCCGTAGATCGCGGGCGCATCGTAGGGGGTCTCGCCCTCGTAGGGGCGGGCGCCACGGGCAACAGCAGCCTTGAACGCCGATTCTGCGTCCTCGACGCACCAGCCCATGCCCGGGATCGACGGGCCGTGCTTCTTCGCGAACTCGGCGGCGAAGCTGTCGGGCTCGGCGTTGACCAGGAAGACGATGTCGCCCTGCTGGTACAGGGTGACGTCGGCGCCGGGCAGCTGGGCCAGGCGGGAGAAGCCGAAGCCCATGAACAGCGCGTCGTAGTCGATGTCGCTGTCCGCGGGGCGGGCCCACTCGACGAAGCGGATGCCCTTGAGACCGGTGGGGTTGTCCTGGGTGTTCATGCTCACTCCTGCCAGCTCTTCCAGTAGTCCTCGACCTCGACGCCACTGACCGCCCCGGTGGGGACCAGGGGGCGGATGGTGTCGACCATCACTGCGACCTCGTTGGTGCGCTCCTTGCCGTCGGCGGCGCGCACGGCACCCGGCTGGGGTCCGTGGTGGATGCCCTGCGGGTGGAACGTGACCATGCCCGCGTCGATGCCCTCGCGGCTGAAGAAGTCCCCGTCGTGGTAGAAGAGGACCTCGTCGTAGTCGATGTTTGCGTGGTAGAACGGCACCCGCAGCGCCTCCGGATCGCCGGTCTCGAGACCGCGGGGGAGGAACGTGCACAGCACCCAGCCGTCGCCGACGAAGGTCGCGTGGGCGGAGGGCGGCAGGTGGTAGCGCTCGGAGAGCACCGGGCGGATGTCGTCGGTGTGCAGGCGCCAGACGGTGAGATCGCCGCGCCAGCCGACCACGTCGAGCGGGTGGTGGGGGTAGACGATGGTCGACAGCTCGCCAGCGCGCTGCACGACGACCTCGAAGCCGCCGCCGTTGGTGCCCGGGGGCAGGGTCGGCTCGGCGGGGGTGGGCACGTCGATGACGTTGGGGTCGAACAGCGCGTGGCGACCCATCAGGCCACGGTCGGGGATCTGGACTTCGCCGCGGGACTCGACGATGAGCAGATCGAAGGGCTCTTCGGGGATCAGCCGGTAGACGGTGCCGCGGGGGATGACCACGTAGTGACCGCGGAAGATGTCCAGGGGTCCGAAGTCGGTCTCGATGCGGCCGGTGCCCTGGTGCACGAAGATGATCTCGTCCGCGTCGGCATTGCGGAAGTGGTAGGGCATCGGCGCGTCGAGCCGGGCCTTGTGCAGCACCACGTCCCCGTTGCGCAGGAAGGCCGTGCGGGACTCGAGGTAGTCGGTGCCGTCGTGGTCGAGGTCGGCGAGGCGGTAGGCGTGGGGGCGCAGGGTGCCGCGCAGTGCGGTCCAGCCCACCGGCGGGTGCTTGCGGTAGAGGTGGGCGACCCGTCCGGAGAAGCCGTAGCGACCGTACTCCTCCTCGACCGTGCCGTCGGGGATGCCCACGTGGGCTTGTCGCGTCACCGTGCCCTTCGACCAGTACATCGGCCCTCCATGCAAGCTCCGGGCTGCCGGCGCGCTCGGGTGACCCCAGTCAGCCCCGGCGCGCCAGCGGCCCGGCTCGCACCTTCTACCTACGGGATCCGGATGCGTTGAGAAAGCTGAATCTGCGCGGGGGTTTCGTTCAAGAAAATGGATAGAGTGTGAAGGAGCACAGGAGGAACGTGCGATGTTGCGCTTCACCGTGGAGCAGCTCGAGGTCCTGGATGCGATCGCCCGGGAAGGGAGCTTCGCCGCGGCAGGTCGGGCGACCCACCGCTCGACGCCGGCGGTGTCCTATGCGGTGAAGGGGCTCGAGGATGCCCTCGGCCTGCCCCTGTTCGACCGCAGCGGCCACCGGGCGCGACTGACGCCCGCGGGCCGGCTGGTGCTGGGCGAGGCGCGGCGGGTGCTCGATCGGGGGAGGGAGCTGGAGCAGGTCGCCGGGCTGCTGCAGCAGGACTGGGAGCCCGAGCTGGTCGTGGTCGTCGACGGGCTGCTGCCGATGGACAAGATCATGGGGGCGGTCCGTCAGCTCGCCGAGCTGGGTGCGCCGACGCGGATCCGCGTGCGGGTCGAGTACCTGACCGGGGTGCCCGAGCGCTTCGTCGCCGAGCAGGCGGCGCTCATGGTCGCGCTCGACCTGCATCCCGACCCGGCCTTCCTGGCCGTCGAGCTGCCGCCGGTGGCGCTGCGCCTGTGTGTGCAGCGGGATCACGCGCTCGCCGAGGCCGACGGGCCGCTCGATCGCGCTGCCCTGGCCGAGCACGTCGAGCTGGTGGTGGCCGACAGCGGGCGCCGGGGGTCCGACGGGCAGCATCGACTGTGGCTGGGCAGCCCCCACGTCTTCGAGGTCAGCGACTTCCACACCAAGGTCCAGGCCGTGCGCGCGGGGGTGGGCTTCGGCTGGCTCCCGGAGCATCTCGTGCTGGACGACATCCTCTCCGGCGAGCTGGTGGCGCTGCCCTTCGTCGAGGGCGGCCGCCACGCCTTCACCCCCCAG
>CALATR010001068.1 GCA_937891875.1 uncultured Pseudomonadota bacterium
CCGTGGCCCTCGGTGCCTCCGTGCCTTCGTGGTGAGGGTGCGGCTGGACGCGCGCAGATCACCCAGCCCCCATCGGGTCGGCGCCCGCCCAGCGCGCGATTGCTTCGGATGAACCAATCGTTTAGAGGAATCGGATCGCGTGGGAGAGAGGGGAGTGGTGGGTAGGAACGGGTCTGTCTGCCCCTCTGTGTCTCGATGCGTTGCAGATCCGGGTCACGCAGCCCCCGGTTCTCTCGATCGCAAAAGTCCATTTCAAACCGGATTCCTGGCGACCCTCGACGACCTGGCGAGCCGTCGGGTCGCTCTCTGTGAACCCCTCTGTGCCTCGGTGTCTCTGTGCCGAGAGGTCCCTCGACTCGCCAAGGACCCTCAATGCTCGTGGCTGTGCCCGTCCCCATGGTCGTGCCCGTGCGCCTCGGGCACGTCTCCCCACGTGATCCGCGTCGACTCTGTCTTTCCGTCGATCTCCGCGCTCACGACCGCGACGTAGCCGGCCGCCCCGGTCGTTGCCGCGGGCGCCTGGTACGCCTCACCTTGCTTCGCCAGCACGAGGCGCTGGGGCTCCTGGCCGGTGCCGGTGAGCACGACGCGGAGCACGTCGACGGGGGCGGAAGCGGTGCCGGAGGCGTCCTTCAGGGTCAGGCCCAGGGTGCCTTCGGCGGGGGCGACCGCGACGACGTACGCTCCCAGCCTGCCCTCCATGGCGGGGGCGTGCTCGGCGTCGTGGCTGTGCCCTTCGTCGTGGGCGTGTGCGGCGTCGTGGCTGTGCTCCCCGTCGTGATCGTGGGCGGCGCCGTGATCGTGGCCGTGCTCGGCGGGGGTGGGTGCGGTGGTGCCGAAGTTGCAGGCGGTGAGGCTCACGGCGAGCAGGACGGTCAGGGAGCGGGTCATGGATCCTCCACGGGGGCAGGGGGCCGGCCGAGCCGGAGATAGAGCACGGGGAGCACGATCAGGACGAGCACGGTGGACGAGGCGAGTCCGCCGAGGATGACCGCGGCCATGGGCGCCTGGATCTCGTTGCCCGGCTCCCCGGCGGCAAGCGCGATGGGCACCAGGGCGAGGGCGGTGCCGACGGCGGTCATGAGCACCGGGATGAGCCGCTCCTCGCTGCCGCGCAGCACGGCCTCGCGCAGGCTCGCGCCCTCGACGTGCACGAGGTGGTGGTAGTGGGTCACCAGCAGGATGCCGTTGCGGGTGGCGATGCCGAACAGGGTGATGAACCCGACCAGCGAGGCGACCGAGAGCACGCCGTCAGCGCCGGCCACGACGAGCACGCCGCCGATCAGGGCCAGGGGCAGGTTGACCATGACCAGCAGGGCGTCCCGGCCAGAACGCAGGGCAGACCAGAGCAATCCGAGCATGATGACCACGGCGACGCCCGACAGCACCAGGATGGTGCGGGTCGCGCGCTCCTCGCTCTCGGCCTGGCCGCCGATCTCGACGTAGACGCCGCCGGGGAGCTCGGGCAGGGCGGCGCGGATGTCGGCGACCACGCTCGCGATGTCCCGGCCCGCGACGTTGGCCATGACCACGATGCGGCGCTTGGCGTTCTCGCGCTGGATGAGGTTCGGCCCGAGGGTGCGATCGACCCGGGCGACCTGGTCCAGGGCGGTGAAGCGCTCGCCGTCGGCGTCGATGGGGGCGTCGCGCAGGGCGTCGAGGTCGGCGCGGTAGCGATCAGGGTACTTGACGACGAGGTCGTAGCTGCGCCCGCCCTCCCACCACTGGCCGACGGGATGGCCGACCAGGGCGGTCTCGACGAACTCGGCGACCTCGCCCGGGGTGAGGCCGAAGCGGGACAGGGTCGGGTGGCGGGGCCTGACCAGGACCTGCGGCACCTCGGTCTGCTGCTCGACGGAGAGATCGACCAGGCCGGGCACCGACGCGATGGCTGCCTGCACATCGGTCGCGGATCGGCGCAGCTCGCCCAGATCGTCGCCGAACACCTTGATGGCGAGCGAGGTCTTGACCCCGGACAGCATGTGCTCGATGCGGTGGCCGATGGGCTGTCCCACGCTGACGACCAGGCCGGGCACGCTGGACGCCTCGCGCAGGGCACGGGCG
>CALATR010001069.1 GCA_937891875.1 uncultured Pseudomonadota bacterium
CGACGCGGGGCGAGCGCGGCGCTCGAGTCCGACGGCGGGCGCACGCCCCTGGTCAGCGAGACCTGCGGTACCGCCCAGCGCCTGCCCGGCGGCACGACCCTGGCGGTGGCCTCGGACACGGGCGTGGCGGTGGAGGTGGACCGGGACGGTGCGGTGGTGTGGAGCTTCGTCAACCCGTCCCGGGCGGGGGAGCAGGGCGAGCTGATCGCGACGCTCTTCCAGGTCGAGCGGCTGTGGGGCGAGGCGCTCGGCCCTTGGCAGGACCGCGTGAAGATGCCGGAGCATCCGGCAGAAGTCGAGACGACCGACGACACGGACAGCCCTGGGTTGCCGCGGTGATCGGCACCATCTGGGGTGCGGCGATCGTGGGGGCGGTCGTGAGCCTGGCCTGGCTGGGCTGGCGACGCGGTGGGCCCGTGGCCGTGCTGGTCGTGCTCACCCTGCACGCGCTGTCCCAGGGTCACCACGTCGACGACGCGGGCATCGTCTACGCGTTCGCCGAGAACCTCGCTGCCGGCCATGGCCTCGTGCCCCAGCCCGGCGCCCCGGTGGTCGAGGGGGTGTCCGACCCGCTGTGGCTCGCCCTGCTCGTGCCCGGCGCCTTCTTCGGCGAGGTGTCCGCCTGGGCCTCCCTGCTCCAGGCCGGCCTGATGATCTTCGTGATCCTGGGCGTCGGACGCCTGGCGTCGCGTGTGGTTGGGCCAGACGACCCGCGCGCTGCGGTGGGGGTCGCCCAGCTCGCCACGGCGACCAGCGGGGTCGTGTTCGCCTGGACGACCGCCGGCCTCGAGGGCGCGCTGATGGCGGCGCTGCTGGTCGGGGTCGCCTGGGCGGCGGTCGCGCGTGCCGGCGTGCTCGTGCTCGCGGGGGTCATGCTGTGCGCGTGGGTCCGACCGGAAGGCGCGGTGGCCGGACTCGGGGTCGCGCTCGCCGGGATCGCGCTGCACAAGGACTGGAAGGCGGTCGTCTACCCGGCGGTCGGCGCGGCGGTGGGGCTGTTCTTCCTGCACGGGGTTCGCTTCGGGCTGCTCGGTACGCTGGCGCCCACGTCCGCGCTGGCCAAGCTGGGCACGCCGAGCTGGCGCTACGTGCTCGCCGGGCTCGTCTACGCTGGCACCGCCTCCGTCCTCGCCGGGCTGCCTGCCCTGGTGCTGGGCTGGGTGCGGACCGACGCTCCCCGACGGTGGCTTCTCCCGGTGATCCTCGCGCTCGGAACTGGGCTTCTGCTCGCGGTGGCCTCGGGTGGCGACTGGATGCGCCACGGTCGCTACCTCACCCCCTACCTGCCGGTCGTGTTCGCGCTCGGGGTGCCGCCGCTGGTCGCCGGGTGGCGGGAGCACCCCCTGTGCCGGGTCGGACTCGTGCTCGCCGTCGCCACGGGGGTCGGCGTGGCGGTCGACGCGGCCTGGCGCCCCACGGTCCCGGTCGACCACGGCCTGCGCCGCGGCGCGCTCTACGCCGAGGTCGGTCGGAGCGCGTGCGGCGAGACGTCGGTTGCGACCCCCGACATCGGCGGGGTCATCTGGAGGTACCCCCAGGTGCGGGTGCTCGACTTCGCCGGCCTCATCGACCAGGACGCCGCCGAGCGCCGCCACGCGCCTGGCTACTGGCCCGATCGGCTGGCGGCGGAGCGTCCGGCGGTGCTGGACCTGCACGACAGCTGGGCGGCTCGGACCGGACTCGACGACGCCGTGCTCGAGCAGCTCGGCTACCGGATCCTCGCCCGCCGCGAGGGTGTGAGCGAGGTGGGCGACCCGACCCTGTGGATCCGCGCGGACTGTGCCGGCGCCCTCTCCCCGGTGGCCGAGGCGATGGTGGGGCAGTGGTCCCGGGTCGGCTCGGGGGCGGCGTGGGAGCTGGGGTCGAAGGGGGCCGGGTCCGGGGATACGACAGGGCCATGAGCCAGGCCGACTTCGACAAGTGGGAGCCGCGCTACGCGAGCGGGCGGGGCTACGGCAGCGCGCCGGACGCGTGGATCACGACGGTTGGAGCGCAGTTTCTCCCGGACGAGGGGACTGCGCTGGACCTGGCCGGGGGCAGCGGGCGGCACGCGCGCTGGCTGGCGAAGCGGGGGCTGGACACGACCCTGCTGGACATCAGCCCGTCGGGGCTGGCGCTGGCGAAGCGACTGGCGGCGGAGGAGGGCCTGACCCTGCACACCATCCAGCGCGACCTGGACCAGGGTCTGCCTGACGGGACGTGGGACGTCGTCGTGGTCAGCTTCTTCCTGGTGAGACCGTTCATCGGGGAGCTGCATCGGCTGCTGAACCCGGGGGGCGTGCTGATCCTCGTGCACCCGACCCAGACCAACCTGGAGGCGCACGACAAGCCCGGTGGACGCTGGCTCTTCGAGGACGGGGAGCTGACGGCGGTGCCGGGGCTACAGACCGTGCACCACGAGGAGGGGTGGGGGAACGGCGGCCGACACGAGGTGCGGTTCGTAGGGCGGAGGTAGGAGCTACGGTTCCTGCTGCTTCCGGCGCTGTCTCCGCTCCTTGCGCGCCTTGTGGATGGCCAGCTCGTTCTGCAGGGCCTGGACGATCGCCAGGCTCACGCCGAGGGTGCGACCGGGTCCGCCGACGGGCCAGCGGTCCCAGCGCTCCGGGGCGACCAGGGCCGTGAGCAGCAGGGTTGTGCCGACGAAGAGCGCGCCTCTTGGCACGGGCTGGCCGCCGCGCACCAGGGTGTGGCGCTGGATGCCCGAGACGACGAGTGGGACCGTGGCGGCGGCGCGGGGTCCCCAGGGCTGGACCCCGCGGTGAGCGCCGTCGGCCTTCGCGTAGGCGACCTCTGCTCCGACGAACCCGGCGAGGCTGCCGGCGAAGGCGAG
>CALATR010001070.1 GCA_937891875.1 uncultured Pseudomonadota bacterium
CCCCGCCCCGAAGCCACGCGACCCACGCCGGCGGCACCGAAGCCACGCGACTTCGGCCCGGGGCACCAACAACGGCGAAGCCCTAGATGTGCACGCTCTGGCCCAGCGCCTGCGCCACCGCTTCCATCATCGCCTCCCCGTTCGTGGGGTGGGCGTGGACCGTGTGGATGAAGAGCTCGGCCGTCGCCTCCGCCGAGCGGGCCATGGCGAAGTCCGCGATCATCTCCGTCGCCTCGCTGCCGACGATGTGCGCGCCCAGGATCTCGCCGTACTCGGGGTCGATGAGGACCTTGACGAAGCCCTCCGGGCTGCCCGCACCCTGGGCCTTGCCGTTGGCGATGAAGGGGAACTTGCCGACCTTGTAGGTGAGGCCCTGCTCCTTCGCCTTCTCCTCGGTGAGGCCGATGCTGGCGACCTGGGGCATGCAGTAGGTGCAGCTGGGCATGTTGCTGTAGTCGACGTCGTGGGCGTGGTGGCCGGCGATGCGCTCCACGCAGACGTGGGCCTGGGCGGTCGCGGTGTGGGCCAGGGCGGGGCCCAGGTTGTTGACGTCGCCGACCGCGTAGATGCCGTCCACGTTGGTCTTGTAGCTGTTGTCGACCGCGATGAAGCCGCGCTCCAGCTTCACGCCGAGGTCCTCGAGGCCGATGCCGCCCGTGTTCGGGCTGACGCCCAGCGCGATGAGGGTCTTGTCCGCGCGCAGCTCCTCGCCGCCCTTCAGGGTGACCACGGTCTCGTCGCCGTCGCGGCGGACGTTGTCGACGAAGGTGCCCAGCTTGAAGGTGATGCCGAGCTTGGTCAGCTGGCGGCGGACCTCCTTGCCGATCTCGCGATCCTCGATGGGCAGGACCTCGTCGAGGCCCTCCACCACGGTCACCTCGGTGCCCATCGCGTTCATGAAGTAGGCGAACTCCATGCCGATGGCGCCGGCCCCCAGCACGATCAGCCGGTCGGGCCGATCGGTGTCCACGATGGCCTCGCGGTAGGTGAGGATCCGCTCCCCGTCGGGCTCGATGCCGGGGAACGTGCGAGCACGGGCGCCGGTCGCCACCACGATGTGCTTGGCGGTGATCGTCTCTTCGTTGCCGTCCTGGTCGGTGACGACGACGGTGTGGGCGTCCTTGAGCACGCCGGTGCCAGCAATGGAGTTCACACCGTACTTCTTGAAGAGTCCGCCCACGCCCTTGTTGAAGCGCTTGCTGACCTTGCGCGAGCGCGCGATCACCTTGTCGAAGTCGACGCCGAGCTCCCCGGTGGACAGGCCGTAGTCGTCCGCGTGGCGGATCTTGTTGGCCAGCTCTGCGGTCTTGAGCAGGGCCTTGGAGGGGATGCAGCCCCAGTTGAGGCAGACGCCACCGAGGAGGTCGCGCTCCACGCAGGCGGTGGACAGACCGAGCTGGGCGCCGCGGATGGCGGCCGGGTAGCCGCCAGGTCCAGCGCCGATGACGACGAGATCGAAGGAGCGAGCCACGAGTCCTCCAGGCAGGCAGCACGCGTATCGACAGCCAGCCCCGGGGGCCAGCGAACCTGTGACTCGGGTGAAGCACCCGGCATCCCTGTGACACTTGCTTGACGAGGGTGCCCTGTCGCCCGGTGTCCGAGAGACCCCCATGGTCGAGCCCCACTCCCCCCCCGAAGTCCCCCTGGCGTCGCCTCGTGCGGCTGGGGCTGGTCGTGCTCGCAGCCGCCGTCGGCGTGGCCACCGGGAGCTGGGTGCTGGGCGGACAGATGATCCAGACCCACCACCGACCGGTCGGCCCGGCTCCCTCGGACCTGCCCGCCGAGGCGGTGACCATGTCCGGCGTGTGGGGCGATCTCTCCGGCTGGCGGATCGGCGACGTGGACGGGCGAAGCTGCGTGCTGCTGCTGCACGGGATCGGAGGCGATCGCCGCGACATGCTCTCCCGGGGTCGAATGCTCTACGAGGCCGGCTACGGCGTGCTCGCGCTGGACCAGCAGGGCCACGGGGAGAGCGACGGCGCCGCGGTGGCCTTCGGCGCCCGGGCGCGCTGGGACGCGGTCACTGGCGTCACCGCCCTGCGCGGCTGGGGCTGCTCCCGAGTGGGTGTGCTGGGCGTGTCCATGGGGGGCGCCGCGGCCCTGCTCGCTGGTGAGGAGCTGGACGCAGACGCGGTCATTGTCGAGCAGGTCTACGCGACCCTCGAGGAGGCGGCGGACGCACGCCTGACCCAGAACGTGGGCGTTGCGGGCCCGCTCCTGCGCCGCCTGTTGCTGCTCCAGCTGGGTCCCCGGCTGGGCCTCGCCGCGACGGACGTGCGCCCCATCGAGCACATCGACGCCATCCACGCGCCGATCCTGGTCATGGCGGGCGAGCGGGACTGGCGGGCACCCCCGGAGGCGGCCCAGCGCCTGGCGGAGGCGGCGACGTCCCCGACCGAGCTGTGGATCGTTCCAGAGGCAGGCCACGAGAGCCTGCACCACCGCCAGGGCGCGGCGTACGAAGAGCGGGTCCTGCGCTTCCTGGGCAAGTGGCTGGCGCCCCGTACCTGACGCGCTCATCGGGGCTCCGCCTCCACCGCGCAGCGCAGGATGATCCCGGCCCCCCGGCGGGGCACCCGCACCTCGCCCCCCAGCCCGGGTGGGGGCAGGAAGCCGGCCGCGATCCGGCACTCCGGGTCGTCGAAGATCGTCGCGGCGATGCGGTCTTCCCCCACGTGGGCCCGCCCGCCGAACAGCTCGTCGCAGGCGTCGTCCAGGGTCGCGCCGGCGAGCGCGCGCAGGTCCAGGCAGGCGGTGTCGACGATCAGTGTGTCCCCGTCCCAGCTGCGCTCGCTGGTGTCATCCGGATCGCGCAGGTCGAGCACCGGGAGCGCCACGTCCGTGCCCGACTCCGGCTCGACCGCGCACCCCACCATCGCCACACCGAGCACGAGCGCTCGGGCAGCCCAACGCAGGCTGTCCATCACATCCCCCCTTCAACCGTGATCCTGCCGCGCTTCCCTCGCGGCGCGAGCCTTCTATGACGCTGGTCGGAAGCTGCAGGGAGAGTGGCCTCGAATTTCCTTCAGGGGTGCAGGGATGGGGTCAGCGACGTGCTGCCAGAAGACCGAGCACGGCCAGGATGGGCGGGACTGGGACCCAGCAGGCGCAAGAGCCGAGGTGCACGAACCACAAGGCCGGGGACATGTCGACGTGCTGGGCGAGGTCGCGGGAGTAGCCCACGGCCAGTGGGGCGGTGACGGTTCCGTTGACGAGGCCGCCGATGGCCAGCAGGGCGAGGCCGACACCGGCGACCACGATCAGGGAGGACGCCCGCCGCTGGTTCACGACCCGCAGGCCGACCACGGCGACAGCAGCGCCAAGGACTGCCCAGAGTGACGCTTCGACCGATAGAATCACATTCCCGACCAGGATGGGCCACGGGGTGTTCGGCTGGCGGATCGCGCCCACCAGCCCAGCGACTGCCATCGGCGTGGTCAGCACGGCCATCACCACGCCGATCAGGACCGCGAGGAAGCCGCTGACCTGGCTGCGCCGGCGCCGCTGGGTGGGGGTGAGGCGGCCGTCGCCGTCCTCCGGGGCAACCGGTGCGATCGGGTCGTCGGCCATGTCAGCGTCGCTCGCCGAGGAGGGCCAGCAGCACGAGCACGAATGGAATCGGGACCCACACGAGGCACGGGCCCAGGAACGTGACGAGGAGCCGCGGGTAGGGGATCGGAGCACCAGAGACTGCCGCCGCGAACCAGCCGAACATGGGCGCTGCGACCCCGCCGGACAGCAGGGCACCCACGGCCAGACCGCCGCCCAGCACCGCGCCGAGCACGGCCAGCGCTCGAGGGGTCAGCCCGCGCACGACCCGGAGCCCGTACTGCATGGCGACAACGCCGCCGACCGCCCAGGCAAGCCCCACCACACCGATCAGGAGCATGCTGCCCCGACGGTAGACCGCCTCGGGGGGATCGAGGTGGCTCCAGCCGGCTGCCGCGATCAGCGCCACGCCGCCTACGATCCCGCTCCCGAGCGTCATGGCACCGCCGAAGACCATGGTCGTCACGCCGGCGACCACCTGCCGGCGCCGACGCTGGGCGGGAGTCAGGATCTCGTCGCCACCACGCTCGTCGCCGTCCACGGCGGTGTCGGCGTGCACGACGGACTCAGTCGCCGCACGCCTCGACCGTCTCCAGCACGCCAGCGAGAGGCTGGACCCGGTACTTCCGCAGCCACGCTTCCTGGGCGGAGTGGCTCCGGTGGGAGATGGTCGCGACCCAGCGTCTTCCGTCAGGGGCGTGCTTGGCCATGAGGTCGGCCTGCTCGGGCTGACAGCCGAGCCAGGTCACGACGACCGGTCCGCCCCCCTTGGCCTCGATCTCGGAGACCTTGGCCTTGAACGCCGGTTCCTCGGCGCTCTCGCCCTCGGTCATGGCCACGATGAAGGTCCAGCGCTCGGTGCCCACGGGCATCTGCCCGCTGGACAGGGGCGTGGGGTCCGAGCCGAGCAGGCCACAGCCCGAGGCCCCGAGGAGCCCCAGCAGCAGCACGATGCCCGGCCGGATCGCGCTCACACCAGCATCAGCCAGGGGGACTCGACGTACTTGCGCAGCACCTGCAGGAACTGCGCGCCGAGGGCCCCGTCGATGACGCGGTGATCGCAGGTCATCGTGACCTTCATGCGCCAACTCGCCACGAGGTCGCCGTCCTCGTCGAAGACCGGCACCTTCTCCATGCCACCCACCGCCAGGATCGCGCTGGCCGGCGGGTTGATGATCGCGGTGAAGTGATCGACGCCGAACATGCCCAGGTTCGAGATGGTGAAGGTGCCCGTCTGGTACTCCTCCGGCTTGAGGCCGCCGGACTTGGCCTTGCCGACGAGCTCCTTCCACAGCGCCGAGAGCTCGAGGAGCCCGAGCTTGTCGGCGTCGC
>CALATR010001071.1 GCA_937891875.1 uncultured Pseudomonadota bacterium
CTGGAGGAATCAGGGGCACCGCTACCCGACGAGAGGCTGCCGGCGCTGCGCGCGGCTGCCGACGAAGCAAAGAAAATGGATCCGCTCCGCTACCGGCAGTGGCACTTTGAGCTACTGCCAGTGGAGCCGGTGGCGGGCGCGGCAGGTGGCGCAGGTGGCCAGGTGCGCCGCGATGTCAGGCGTCTCGCTGCGCTCGATCAGATCGGCGAGGTCGGGGTGCTGGCGGACATCGGCGGTCAATCGAGGCTCCCGCGCACGAAGCTCGTGCCGTGACCCAGCTCGGCGAGGCGGCGGGAGAGCTCGCGCTTGAGCTTGCGCTTGCACCGCTGCAGCACCCCGCGCGCGCCGCTCTTGTCGGTCAGTCCGAGCAAGCTGGTGATCTCGTCGACCGGCAGGTGCTCGACGTAGCGCAGGGCGACCGCCTCCTGCTCCATCGGGTCGAGCACGGCCTCGGCGGCAGCACGGAACAGCTCCTCACGCTCGCGGGTCCGCAAGCGCGACAGCACCGAGCGGGCGGGATCGCTCGCCTCGACCAGACCGTCCTCGGTCACCTCGTCCTTCTTGCGGCGGCGGGCGTTCAGGCACTCGTAGCGGGCGATCCCCAGGATCCAGGTGGAGAACCGCGAGTCACCCCGGAAGCCGGGGAGCTTCTGGAACGCGCGGAGCATGACGTCCTGGGAGAGCTCGCTGGCGCGCTGGGGCTCGCCGATGAAGCGGTAGCAAAGGGCATAGACGCGGTCCTGGTGCCCGGCCAGCAGGGCGTCCACCTCCGACATCACGCGCGCGACCTCGTCGGCGTCGCGGACGGCACCGTTCGCCACGTCGCGCAGGGCGGCGGCGACGCGTTCGGGATCGGGGGGGGCGAGCTGCATGGCCCATGGTCGTACAACGAGGCTCCTCCATTGCAAAGCACCGACAGAAATCCCGCCTCCAGCTGAGCGTCTCCGGATCCGGGCCCGTCACAGCGAGATCGAAAATCCCTGGATTCTCCCGCTGCGAGCGCCACTGCAAAAAAATGTCGCCGCAGGCTGTGACGAGGCGCCCGCTCACCACGCTCACGGGGCGAGAGGGCAGCGCCGCCCTCCACGAGCCCCCGCATCGAGGAGGAATCATGCGACACCTCACGAGCTGTGCCTTCGTCCTCACCCTCGCCCTCGCCGCGTGCGCCCCCGACGAGGCCGACCCCACCATCGACCTGCTCCAGGAGGTCGAGGGCAGCCTGCAGCGCGTCGACCCCAACGACCCCGACTCCCCCTGGCAGGGAGAGGAGCGCATGCGCCTCGTGACCTCGGACGGGGACATCGTGTGCGAGGGCGACGTCGAGCTGGACGGCGACTCCGCGGAGAGCTGCGAGGGCTGCGACGTCACCCTCGAGGTGCGCCGCCAGATCATCCGCGACCTCGCCGTCGACTGCTCCGAGGCCGACGCGGTCGTCGTCACCGACACCAACCGCTTCATCTCCTTCGTGCCGACCGAGATGCGAGGCCGATTTCTCGGCCGCGGCCTCGTCTACCACGCCTCCTCTCCCGACGGGCCCTGGCGCGTGCTCGCCACCGGCGTCTCCGACGGCAACCGCATCCTGTACAAGCGCAGCCAGCGCGCCAGCGGCGAGTGGACCATCCAGCCGCCCCAGACTGACTGGCGCCCCCTGCGCGACGAGGAAGAGGAGTGGGAGAACACCGAGCAGTAGCGACCCGCTGATCCTCGCCGGTCGCCCGCTGCGTCACCCGGGCCAGGACTACCTGAGCGACGATCGCTGCCGCAGCCACGAGCTGTGAGGGCCGACTCCCCTACCCCGCCTGGCTGCCGCCGTTCCCCCGCCGCGCGCGGACCGTGGGCAGCCAGCGGCGCAGGGTCGACGCCAGGGTGGCGCGGGTGACGGGCTTGGGCAGGAAGTCGTCCATGCCCGCCTCCAGGCACGCCGCCCGATCCTCGGGCAACACCGCCGCGGTCAGCGCGATCCGCGGTCGCGGGTCCTCGGACGCGCGCAGGATGGAGGCGATCTCGGTACCGTCGATGTCCGGGAGGTGACGGTCGAGCAGGAGGAGATCGAAGTCCCCTCCGCGCGCGAGCTGGAGCGCGGTCTCCCCGTCGGTCGCGACCTGGACAGCGACGCCGAGCTGCTCGAGCAGCGCGACCACCACCTGCTGATTGACCGGGTGGTCCTCCACCAGCAGCACCGAGAGTGGCGGTTGAAGGCGCGGAAGCACGCCGTTGCGCGCCCGGACGACCCCGCCGCTGGGCACGGCCTGGGGCAGTGAGATGCCGAAGCGGAAGGTCGTACCGCTCCCCTCCTCGCTCTCAACCGTGAGGTGGCCGCCCATCGCCTCGACCAGCCGCCGACTGATCGCGAGCCCGAGCCCGCTGCCGCCCTGGTGCCGTGCCACCGAGCGCGAGCCCTGGGTCCACGGACGGAACAGGGTGGGCAGGGCCTCCTTGGGGATGCCCGGTCCGTCGTCGACGACCTCGAACGCGAGCTGGGACCGCTCGGCGCGCACCACCAGCCGCACCAGCCCGCCCGGGGCGAACTTCACCGCGTTGCCGACCAGGTTCAGGAGTACCTGCTGGAGGCGATGGTCGTCGCCGTGGACCGACTCGGGCGCGTCTGCAGCCACGTCCAGCTCGATCTCGACGCCGGTGGCCCGAGCGCGGGGTTGGAGCAGATCGACGACGGTCTGCAGGACCTGGCGCAGGGGGAAGACCCGGGGGTCCAGCTCGACCGAGCCCGCCTCGAGGCGTCCGTGCTCGAGCACGTCGTCGATGACGCGGATGGTCAGGTCCGCCGCCTCGCTGATCACCTCGACGATCCGGTGGGCCTCTGGGTCGAGGTCCATCGCCATCAGGGTCTCCGCCGACGCGACCACGCCGCCGAGGGGGGTCCGCAGCTCGTGGCTCATCACGGACAGGAAGCGGTGGCGGACCTCGGCGGTCTGCAGTGCTGCGTCCCGCGCCTCCACGAGCGCCCGCGCGCGCTCGTGCAGCATGCGGTTCTTCTGGGCGAGAGCCTCGTTGGCTGCGGCCAGCTCGGGATCGTTGCTCGGGGACTCCGCCTGTACGATGCGCCGGGCCAGGGCGTGCAGGGCGGCGCCGACCTGGCGACTGCGCGGATCATCCGCGGTGGACGCCAGCGCTCGAAGCGCGAACAGCTCGGCCTCCTGCTGACCGGCCTCCCGCGCGGCCCGGGCGAGCAGGGTCAGGCGCTGCCAGGTCGTGCGCTCCCGCATCGCGTCGGGGTTGTCGAAGAGCGGGTGGCGCAGTGCGGTGATGGCGTCGGCCGGGCGTCCCGCAGCGAACAGAGCCTCCCCCTCGAGCAGGCGCAGCTCGACCTCGGAGAAGAGCGAGCCCTCCGGGCAGTGGTGCAGTCCATCCGCGATGGCCGACAGCGCCTGGTCGATGTCCCCACGGGCCATCAGGACCCGCGCCTGGGTCGCGAACACCGGGGCGAGCGGCAGGCGGGGCGTCTCGATGAGGTCGGGGAGCCACTCGGTGAGCAGGGCCGAGGCCTCGTCGAGGCGACCGAGGAGAACCAGGGCGTTGATCTGCCCGACCCGGGCGAGCCCGCGGGACCGCCGCTGGGTGCCGACCGCGTGCTCGAGCAGGTCCGCGCGGAGAAA
>CALATR010001072.1 GCA_937891875.1 uncultured Pseudomonadota bacterium
CCACTCCCCCGCCCAGGACCCACGCGACGCCCCGCCACTCCGGACCTTCGACATCCCGTCGCCCGTGCCTACATCGTGATCCCGCCCTCCTCCCCCGGAGCTGCCCGATGACCCGCTACCTGCTCGTCGATGACGATGATCGCCTCGCAGACCGCCTCGCCGTGGCCCTCACCGAGCGCGGCCACGACGTGCGCGTCGCCTACGATGGGGTCGAGGCGCTGTCGACGGTGTCCGCCTGGGCGCCCGAGCGCGTGGTCCTGGACCTGTCCATGCCGGGCCTCGACGGCATCGAGGTGCTCAAGCGCATGGTCGAGGTCGTGCCCGACGCAGAGATCGTGCTGTTGACCGGGTACGGCTCCATTCCGGTCACCGTCGACGCCGTCAAGCTCGGCGCCATCGACGTGCTGCAGAAGCCGGCCGATCTCGACGGCATCCTGGCGGCCTTCGAGCGCGCGGCGACCGGTCACACCCCGGCAGAGCACACGCCGCCCAGCCTGGCCCGCGCCGAGTGGGAGCACATCCAGCGCGTCCTGGCCGACACGGACGGCAACATCAGCGAGGCCGCCCGGCGCCTGGGACTGCACCGGCGGACCCTGCAGCGCAAGCTCCGGAAGCTGCCGCCGCGGACGTGAGCCCAGGCCAGTGGGTCGAACCGGCCATCCGGGGCCGCGCGACAGCGGCCAACGTGTCGAGTACGCTCGACGGCATCCAGAACGTCTGGTGCACTCGACATCACTTGAACTGTCGAGTAAACTCGACAGTGTGTGTTGATGACGCTAGATCCTGAACATGAACGAACTGCTCTCCATCGCGGCGGACTGGAGCTTCTGGGATCGTGAGGTTCCACGGAACGTCGTCCGGAACGTGGACCTGCCGTCGGAGCTCCGCCCGTCCCTCGCCCTGATCATCCAGGGCGTCCGCCGATGCGGCAAGTCCACGCTGATGCAGCAGCTGGTCCGTCGCTACGGCCTCGAGCCGACGCGGTGCGTGTTCGTCAACTTCGAGGATCCCCGCCTGTCGGAGCGCCTGTCCTGGCCCACCCTGCAGGGTCTCGTGGACGCCTTTCGGGAGCGGCATCCCGAAGGACCGCTCCACTTCTTCCTCGACGAGATCCAGTGGGTCGACGGCTGGCAGCGCTGGCTCCGATCGCAGCTGGACCGGCCCCGTGGGTGCACCTTCGTGATCTCGGGCTCCAACGCCCGCTTGCTCGGAGGAGAGCTGGGCTCCACGCTGACGGGCAGGCACCTGACGGTGGAGCTGTTTCCGTTCGACCTGGACGAGTTCCGGCAGCTGGTCCCCGATGGCGGCGTCGCGGACTGGCTCGAGCGTGGCGGCTTCCCGGAGCCCGGCGCGCTCCCGCAGGCCGACGCCGATCGCCTGCTCCGCCAGTACGTGCACGACATCGTCGAGCGCGACGTGAGGGAGCGCATCGGCGCGCGGTCGAGCCTGGCCATCCGCCAGCTGGTCCAGGCCGTGTTCGAGTCGGCCGGCTCGGAGCTCTCATTGCGCAGGATCGCCGGCAGCCAGGGCATCGCCGTGGAGACCGCCGCCAGCTGGCTCGAAGCGTGCGAGGACGCCTACCTCCTGTTCAGCGTGCCGTGGTTCTGCTGGTCCGCCAGAAAGCGGTCCGCCCGAAACAGCAAGTACTACCCCGTGGATTCGGGACTCAGGCGCGTCAGCATCACCCCGGGAGGGGCCGACCGCGGCAAGTCCCTGGAGATCGCCGTGCACCGGGAGCTCCGGCGGAAGTTCGGCGAGGTCTTCTACTGGCGGGACGGCCCGGGCCGGGGCGAGGTCGACTTCGTGGTCCTCCGCGGCCGCACCGCGATCCCCGTGCAGGTCACCTGGGACGCGCCCCACTCCCGTCACCACCGAGCCCTCGACCTGTTCTACGAGGCCCACCCCCACGCCGCCGAGGCGGTGTTCGTCACGGTCGACACGTTCGAGGACGCGCTCGGCGCCCTCCAACCAGCCTGACCCCCGGACCTGACTACCCCTCCACGTCGACCTTGCCCCGCCGCTTCTCGAGCAGGGAGCGGGTGACCTCCGCCGTGCCCTCGGTGATCGGGTACAGGGCGATCGCCAGGATGGCGATGATCGAGGTGGCGGCGGGCACGAAGGCGTCGAAGGCGCGCATCCAGGTGAGCGTCTCCGGGGCCTGGGCGCCCTCCAGCGCCACGTCGAAGCCGGTGGCGTTGAGCAGGTAGCCGCCGCCGGCGATGGCGACCGCCATGCCCAGCTTGACCACCCACCAGAAGATGCTGCCGTACATGCCCTCGCGGCGCTCGTGGGTCTGGACCTCGTCCACGTCGACCACGTCGGCGATCATGGAGGGCATGAGGGTGAACAGCCCGCCCAGCCCGAAGGCCATCAGTGGCGCAGGAAGCAGGATCAACCAGGGATTGTCGGGGGTGTAGCAGATCCACTTGAGGCTGTAGCCGATGACGCTCACGCCGATCGACACGTAGAAGGCGGTCTTCTTGCCGACCTGGGTCGACAGGAAGGTC
>CALATR010001073.1 GCA_937891875.1 uncultured Pseudomonadota bacterium
GCCACCGCGATCACCACGGTGAAGTAGAGGATCACCAGGTAGCCGGGCCCGGTCGACAGGAAGATGAGCGCGCGCACGCCCCGCCCGAGCCGGCTGCCCAT
This sequence comes from uncultured Pseudomonadota bacterium, assembly GCA_937891875.1. Classification (GTDB taxonomy): domain Bacteria; phylum Myxococcota_A; class UBA796; order UBA796; genus REDI01. The sequence continues at coordinate 102 of CALATR010001073.1, forward strand.
GGCGAAGGGGTAGAGCGCCCGGGACGCGACGTAGACGACGCCCCCCGCGGTCGCCCACATCGGTCCGACGAACAGTGCGGTGACCCACAGCAGCACCACAAAGGGCGGCAACTGCTCGAGCATGTTGAGCTGCATGCGGTCGGCGGCGAGCATGCGGCGGTCCTCGCCGAAGTAGCGGTCGAACTTCTCGCCGCGCGCCTTGTATTCGGCGTCGAGGCTGTACTTCACGACCGCGACCCGCAGGATGAAGCCGTAGTACAGCAGCACCGTGGCCAGGGTCACGAAGATGGGGCCCGCCTGGTGGGCCAGCTGATCGGTCACGGAGGCTCCTCGCTGGGATTCGCCCGGATGCTACCGTCGAGGGGGAGGTTCCATGTCCACCTTTGCAGCCCTGCGCGTGCACCGCACCGACTCCGGCACCGAGCCGCGCCTGGAGCAGCTGACCTTGTCCGACCTCGGGGAGGGCGACGTCGTCATCGCCGCCGAGTGGTCGGACCTGAACTACAAGGACGCCCTGGCGGTCACCGGAAAGGGAAGGATCCTCCGGAAGTTCCCGCTTGTCGCCGGCATCGACGTCGCCGGCCGGGTGCTGACCTCCGAGGACCCGGCCTTTACCCCGGGTCAGGCGGTGGTCGTCACCGGCTGCGGCCTGTCCGAGACCCACGACGGCGGCCTCGCCGAGCGGGTGCGGGTGCCCTCCGACTTCGTCGTGCCCCTCCCCGACGGGCTGACCACCCGGGACGCCATGGCCATCGGCACCGCCGGGTTCACCGCAGCGCTCGCGATCGTGCTCATGGAGCGCAACGGCCAGCGCCCCGAGGGCGGTCCCATCGCAGTCACCGGGGCGACCGGCGGAGTCGGCAGCCTGGCGACCAACATGCTGTCCGGCCTCGGCTACGAGGTGCACGCGATCACCGGCAAGTCCGACGGGGCGGACTACCTGTTCGGCCTCGGGGCCTCCCAGGTGCTGCTGCGCCAGGAGCTCGACCTGGGCTCCGGGCCCCTGGGCAGCACGCGCTTCGGCGGGGCGATCGACAACCTCGGCGGTGACATCCTCGACCGCTTGCTCGCGACCACGAAGCCCTTCGGCAACGTCGCCAGCATCGGGCTTGCCGCCAGCCACAAGCTCCAGACGACGGTCATGCCGCTCATCCTGCGCGGGGTGAACCTGCTGGGGGTGAACTCGGTGTTCACGCCGACCGAGCTGCGCCGCCACGTGTGGTCCCGCCTGGCGACCGACCTGCGGCCGAGCAACCTCGATGACATCGTCACCAACACGATCGGACTCGACGAGGTCATCGACGCCTGCCCCGCCTGGGTCGAGGCGCGGGTCACCGGGAGGACCCTGGTCCGCCTGTCCTGATTCATGGCTGTTCCACGGTGAATCAAATCATGAAACAGCCTGTGGGACGATCGGCGAAGATCGAGGTCCCCTGCAGATCGCCTGCATTGGATCGGCGCTTGCACCGATGGGAGTCTCCCGGAGGTGTCCATGTCCTTCCCCCGAGCAGGCGCCCTCACTGCCCTGCTTGCCCTCGCAACCCTGGTGGCCGGTCCGCTCGCTGCGGCCGAGGACGGAGCCACCGCCAGCGGCGAGCAGATCGCCACGGCGGGCAACGGCAAGGGCTCGGCGCCGTGCATGAGCTGCCACGGTGCGGATGGCAGCGGCAACGCGGCGGGGGGCTTCCCCGTCATCGCCGGACAGGACGCCGGCTACATGGCCCGCCAGCTGACGCTCATCCGCGAGGGCAAGCGCACGTCACCGGTGATGGCGCCGATCGTGGGCTCGCTGACCGATGACGAGATCCAGGCGGTCTCCGCCTACTATGGCGCGATGCCCAAGGTCGCCTCCAGCGCCGAGCCCCCGGCCGAGGACGCCGCCGCGGTCGCACTCGCGCTGGTTCAAGATGGCGACTGGCCCGGCCGCGACCTGCCCGCCTGCAACCGCTGCCATGGTCCCGGCGCCCGCGGGGTCGACGCCAGCTTCCCGGGCCTCGCCGGCCAGCACGCCTCCTACCTGAAGTCCCAGCTCGAGGCCTTCCGCGACGGCACGCGCAAGACCGACCCCGGCGACCTCATGGGCACCGTCGCCCGCAAGCTCACCGACGACGAGATCGCCGCCCTGTCCGGCTGGCTCGCCGCCCAACCCGCCGTCCGTCCGGAGGCGAACTGATGCGCGCCAAGCTCCTCGTGCCGACCGCCCTGCTCGGCCTCGCCGCCGTGCTCGCCGCGGCCTGCGGACCCGCCCCC
>CALATR010001074.1 GCA_937891875.1 uncultured Pseudomonadota bacterium
CGCGTCGGCGTCGGCGTCGCGGTACCAGGCCTCGGCGTCGACCGCGTCATCCTCGTCGGTGAGGCCGTCGCAGTCGTTGTCGTCTCCGTCGCAGCGCTCGTCGGCGCCGGGATGGTCGTCGGGCTCCCCGTCGTTGCAGTCGACGCACGCCGCGTAGCCGTCCTCGTCGACGTCGTCGTAGCCGACGGAGCCGTCGCAGTTGTAGTCGGTCGGATCGTCGCAGTCGTCCTCGCGGGCACCCGGGTGGATGGTCCCGTCGCTGTCGTCGCAGTCATCGGCGCGCACGGCGTGATCCGCGGGGAGGACGCAGGCCTCGGTCGCCGCCTCGGGGTCGCCCCAGCCGTCGCCGTCGGCGTCCGCCCAGAAGGTCGTGAGCACGCCCTCGTCGACGGTGCCGTCGCAGTTGTTGTCCTTGCCGTCGCAGATCTCCGGCATGTTCGGATTGACCGTGAGGTCCGCGTCGTCGCAGTCGGTGCCGGCGGTCACTCCGTCCCCGTCGGCGTCCGTGCCGCACGCGGCGAGCCAGATCAGGAGCGGAGTCAGGTACAGGGCGGTTCGCATCGGGCCTCCTCGGCTCCGGGAGCGTCCCGCAGGCGTGTGCTCGGTGTCAATCAGCCGTCAACGGCCGAGCACACCGGACGATCAGTAGGCGATGCGTCCGGCGGGGATCTCGCCCATGGCGCTCATCCAGACGGTCTTCACCTCGCACAGCTTGCTGAAGACGTCGGGTCCCGCGGGTGCGGCGGCGCGGTGGACCTGGACCAGGCGGCGCAGGACGTGGGCGCCCTCGTGCTGGCTGGTCGCCCACTGGTCCGCGGTGACAGCACCCTCGACGACCAGGATGCTGTCGATGTCGTCGTGGGTGTCCGCGACCGGGAGCAGCTCGGAGACGTGGCCGGTGAGCACGTTGATGGCGCCCCCCGGCAGGTCGGAGGTGTGCAGGGCCTCGGTGAACGCGGTGGCCAGCTCGGCGTGCTCGATGGGCACGACCAGGGTGCCGGTGTTGCCCATCACCAGGATCTGGCAGGCGGTCTCGACCAGGCCCAGCAGCCCATCGTCGGGGTGGGGGAAGGCGACGACGACGCCCAGCGGCCGGATCATCGAGTAGTTGACGTAGGCGGCGCTCACCGGGTTCAGGCTGGAGAGCACGGCGGTGATCTTGTCGGTCCAACCGGCATGATGTACCGCGCGGTCCACCGCCGCCTGCCAGTCGGACTCCCCGGTCGGCAGGCTGTCGCCGCGACCCTCGAGCATCTCGGCGAGGCGGTAGAGGATCTGCCCGCGGTTGTACGCCGAGCGAGCCGCCCAGCCGCCCTGGGCCTTGCGGTTGTTGCCGACGCTGTCGCGGAGGTCCTTGCGGCTGGCGTGTGCTGCGTTCATGGGGGTCCCATCCGAGGCCTTGGTGGGCAGCACCCGGCCGGACTCCGACCGGATGAACTTGCCGCCGACGTACATCTTGAGCGTCTTCTGCACGGACAGGCGCATCACGCCTCCAGCCGAAGGTAGGGGTAGAGGCCGTGGATGCCGCCTTCGCGGCCGAAGCCGGAGTGGCGGATGCCGCCGAAGGGCGACGCGGGGTCGAACAGGTTGTACCCGTTGGCCCAGACCACGCCCGCGTTCAGGGCGTGGGCGATCTCGAAGAGCCGCGCCTCGTTCCCGGACCACACGCCGGCCGACAGGCCGAACTCGCTGTCGTTGGCCTTCTTCACCGCCTCTTCGGGGGTGCGGAAGGTCACGACCGCGAGCACCGGGCCGAAGATCTCCTCACGCACGACGCGATTGGTCTGCGAGACCCCGGTGAGCAGGGTGGGCTTGACCCAGTAGCCCTTCTCCGGCGGCTCGTTCGCGCAGCCCTGCCACAGGGTCGCGCCCTCCTGGCGGGCGATCTCGATGTAGCTGTTGACCGTGCCCAGCTGCTCCTTGCTGTTGATGGCCCCGATGTCGGTGTTCTTGTCCATCGGATCGCCGATCCGCAGGGACGCGATCCGCAGCTTGAGGCGCTCGACGAAGGCGTCGGCGATGGACTCCTCGACGATCAGGCGCGAGCCGGCGCAGCAGACGTGGCCCTGGTTGAAGAAGATGCCGTTGATGACGCCCTCGACGGCCTGATCGAGGGGTGCGTCGGCGAAGACCACGTGAGCGCCCTTGCCGCCCAGCTCCATGGTCGCGCGCTTCTTGGAGCCGGCGATCTGGCGCATGATGATCCGGCCGACCGGGGTGCTGCCGGTGAAGGCGACCTTGTCGACGTCCTCGTGGCCGACGATCGCAGCACCGGTCGCGCCCGCGCCGTTGACGATGTTGACCACGCCGGGCGGCAGCTCGACCTCCTGGAGGATCTCGGCGAGCGCCCAGGCGGTGAGCGGGGTGGACTCGGCGGGCTTGAGCACGCAGGTGTTGCCCGCGGCGAGGGCCGGAGCGAGCTTCCAGGCTGCCATCAGCAGCGGGAAGTTCCACGGGATCACCTGGCCGCACACGCCCACCGGCCGACCCCTGCGCCCGGGCATGACGTAGTCGAGCTTGTCGGCCCAGCCGGCGTAGTAGAAGAAGTGAGCCGCGGCGGTGGGCACGTCGAAGTCGCGGGTCTCGCGGATCGGCTTGCCGTTGTCGCGGGTCTCGAGGATGGCCAGCTCGCGGCCCTTCTCCTGGATGCGGCGGGCGATCCGGTAGAGGTACTTGCCGCGATCGGCGCCGCTCATCTGGCCCCAGACGCCGTCGGCGGCCTTGCGCGCGGCCTTGACCGCCCGGCCGACCTCGGCCTCGTTGGCGGTGGCGACCGTGTTGAGCACGGCCTCGGTGGCGGGGTCGACGTTGTCGAAGCGGTCCTCGTCCCGGCCGGGGACCAGGCTGCCACCGATGTAGTGGCCGACGTGATCGGGGAGGGTGACCTGGGCGCGCTCGGGGGCGGGGGCCAGGTCGAGGGCGTCGGCGATCTTGAGCCGCGGCCTCTGCTCTGGTGCGTCGTTCATGGGTCCTCTTGCTGCGAGGAGGCGTGGGCGGGGAGGGTAGCACTGCGGCCCGCGCCGTGAGCCGGGTCGGGAGAACGACCGGGTGAGATCGCGTGCGCGCCTGGACCATCGAGCCCCGCGACGCTACGTTTTCCGTCCTTCCGCCTGTCTCCCCCGCAGGCACCCTCCCGCCGTCCGGCCTCCCCGCCATGCCTGTCCGACCGTTCGACGGC
>CALATR010001075.1 GCA_937891875.1 uncultured Pseudomonadota bacterium
CGCGCGCCTCCCTGGTCGGCGACCTCGACGGCGACGGCTACGACGAGCTGATCGCCGCAGGCTGGGGTGCGGGCTGGCTGGTCTACGGCGGACCCAAGCGCCTGGCGTCCGGCGTGCAGTCCCTCTCGGCCCATCCCAGGTTCGACGCCGACTCCATGATGGAGATCCACGGAGCGGGCATGGCGGGAGGGGACCTGGACGGCGACGGCTACGACGACCTCGTGATGAGCACCGTCGGTCGCCTCGATCTGCTCGGCACGGTGCGGGTGCACCGGGGCCGGACGACCCGCTTTGCCGGCGCAACCCGCAACGCCGATGCCGACCTGGCGATCGACGGCGAGGCCGTGCTCGGCTTCGGCACCCACGTGGCCATCGGGGACGTGGACGACGACGGCTACCAGGACCTGGCCATCGCCTCACCCAGCGAAAATCCTGGTGGAACCGCCTACACTGCGGGCACCGTCCGCATCTTCCTCGGTGACGTCACCGCGACCGAGGATGCCCTCGCCGCGAGTGACGCCGACATCGTGCTGATCGGCGACACCAGGGACGCGCTGGGCACGGATCTGGCCCTGGGCGAGCTGGACGACAAGCCCGGGGTGGACGTGCTCGCCGGCACGGTCCGCACCGGCGCCCTCGTGTGGGGCGACCTCGGATCCCGCAGCGGGCGCTACACCCGCGCGGACGCCGACGCCGAGCTCTCCGGAGCGCCGTCCCTGGATGGCCTGGGCGAGGTGGTGGGCATCGCCGACATCAACGGCGACGGCGCACCGGACATCGCGGTCGGCGCCCGGGACGCGGCTGCGGGGGACGGCGTGCTCTACCTGTTCAGCGGGGCCCGTTGAGGTACGCTCCCCCCGTGCGTCCACGCCCCCTCCTGCTGCTCCTCACAGCCCTCGCCGGCCCCGCGCAAGCCGAGGGTCCCAAGGCCACGCCGGTGCCCACCATGGCCCCGGCACAAGCTGCGGTGCCGGTGCGCAGCCTGGTCGAGTGGCGCACCGAGAACGCGGCGGTTGCCCGAGCCTTCTCCCGGATCGCCCCCCTGGAGGAGGCGGTCGCCCGGGCCCAGAACACCCTCGCGGTCGGAGGCGTGTCCGGGCGCGTCGCCTGCGAGGACCCCCGCAACCTGCCCCGCCGGATCGCCGTGCTGGGCCGGGCGTGGCAGGTCCAGCTGGACGGGGTGCAGGCCCGGGTGCGCACCCTGGAGACCCAGGCGGACTCGCCGCTGGTCCTCCCGCTGCTGGAGCGTCCGGAGCGGGCGAAGCTCGAGCAGCTCTCCGCCGCCATCGAGCAGAGCCGTCAGCGCCTGCGTACCGCTGCGGCCTGGTCGCGCCAGCACGCGCCGGCCTGCGCCGAGGCCCTCGGGGCCGCCATCGGGATCAGCCGCCCCATGGAGGTCAGCGCGGAGGCGAACACGGCGATCATCGCCCTCGGACCTGGGCTCCTCTGCCCGGACGAGCGTCCCCTCACCGCCGAGGCCGGCGTGTTCCTCATCGATGGCGACGGCGCGTGCATCAGCGCGAGCGACAGCTGCACCTGCGAGCCCAAGCCGGTCATGCCAGCTGCGGTGCTCACCCCGTGAGGCTCAGCCTCCGGCGGGCTTGACCCCGCGCGCCCTCACGTCGAGCGCCTCGGCGAGCGTCGGGTCGGTCGCCGCGTCCCGCGCCTCGCCCCAGCGACCCAGCGCCGCCAGCAGCGCGACCTGCAGCGACGTGGCCTCGGCCTCGGCCCCCCGCGCCCGCAGCTCGGGGATGAGGTCCAGGGCGTCGGCGAAGCGATCCTGGCGTGCACGCAGCAGCACCC
>CALATR010001076.1 GCA_937891875.1 uncultured Pseudomonadota bacterium
GGAACAGGCGGTAGACGCGGTTCTCGGCGAAGCCGTCGGAGAACCACAGCTGGCCGTCGGGGCGCAGGACCCGCGACAGCTCCTCGGGCACGCCGGGGTACTTCACGAAGTGGTGCAGGGCAGCGTGGGCGATGATGCCGTCGTAGACATCGTCATCCGCGCTCATCGCCGCCAGGTTCTCGGCGATGAAGTCCGCACCCTGCACGCCGACGTGCTCGGCCAGGGCGCGGGCGCGCGCGACCGCCACCGGGGAGATGTCGACGCCGGTGATGCGCACGCCGCGAGCAGCCAGGTACAAGCTCAACAACCCGACGCCGCACCCCGCCTCCAGGTAGTGTCGACCGGGGCGGTGGCTGGCCAGGAGCGCCTCCACCGCGAGCCGGCGCACCCGACCGCGCTCGGGGCCGCCCAGATGGACCGGATGCAGCCGGGTCTGCTCGTACCAGCGACAGTAGGCGTCGGGCCCGCGGGGGATCTCCCCCAGGTCCTTCGCCGCGTACAGCTGGTCGTGACCCTCCTTGTCGGTGAATCCGTCCTCGGACCTCGTCGGTGCGGCGTTCATGGAGTCCTCCCTCGGGAATGCGATGTCAGGGGCACGGCGAAGCACACGCCGACCAGGGCCCAGGCGACCCAGCCGAGCGAGGGCCGGGTGATGAAGGCGTTGGAGATGGCGACCGAGATCCCCATGACGACGAGCAGCCCGAGCACGAACGCGGCGAGGGTGCGGTCGCTGCGGGCCTCGGCCTCGCGCACGACGCGGAAGGCTCGCCAGGCGCCCAGGAGCGCTCCGCCGATCCAGGTGAGCAGGCCGATGGGTCCGATCTGGAGCAGGACGGAGAGCAGGTCGCTGTGCGGATCGATGTGCTGGGATGTGGCGGCCCAGTGGGCGCCGAGCCCGCGGCCGAGGAACCAGTCGGCCGGGCCGCCGCGACGGTAGTGGGTGATCCCTTCCTTCCACAGCATCCAGCGACCGGAGCCGAGATCGTCGCGGGACTCGGTCTCGGCCATGGTGAAGACCTCGACCAGGTCGGAGAAGCGGTCCTGCACGGTGCCGCTGAAGAGCACGAGCAGCACGAAGGCGACGCCGAGGCCGGCGACCCAGCGCCAGCGCTTCTCGAGGACTAGGAAGATGACGAGGAAGGCGGCCACGGCGAGCAGGGCGGTGCGCACGTAGGTGAGCACGAGGCACGCGCCCGCGCCCAGCAGCAGGGCGGCGCCGAGGGCGCGCTGCCAGTGGGTGCGCGACAGGGCGATGGCCGTGATCGCGACGGCGGTGAGCACGGCCATGACCAGGGCGTGGTTGTGCAGGTTGGCGTAGTCGCCGAGCAGGCGGTCGTAGCCGTGCAGGTGGAAGGTCCCCGTGCCGAGCGCCACGTGTCGCAGGCTCGAGAGCACAGGGATGACGCCCGCGATCGCGGTTCCGACCAGCACGCCGACCCGCTTCTTCGGAGAGTCGGCGAGCACGGTGACCAGAGCCAGGAGCAGCCACGGCGTGGTCAGCTCGGCCGAGAGCTTCATGGCCTCGGTGAGGGAGTCCGCGCGCAGGGCGCCGAGCGCGACGAGGCAGGACAGCACGCACAGCCACGGCAGCATGGGGTGGCGCAGGACGTCCTTGAGGCGCAGGACCAGCAGGCCCACGGTGGCGGCGATGACCGCGGCGGAGGCGAGCTGGAGCAGGTTCAGGCCACCCACCGTGCCCTCGGCCCACCAGAGCAGGTCGAGCACCAGGCGCAGGGCGAGGAAGGCGAGCACGGCGAAGTAGGGGCGGGGGAGCAGCGCCGCGCCGGCGACCAGCCCCAGGGCGATCGCGACCGCGTGGGCCCACGGCGCGTAGAGCACGACGACCACGAGCAGGCCGGCGAGGGCGGTTGCCGCGGGGATCGCCAGCAGGCGCGGATCTCCGCCGATGCGGAGCGGCTCGGGCAGGCTCAGAGCCACGAGCGACGCAGGATCAGCGTGTCGTCAGGGCGGAGGATGGGGTCGGAGATGGCCCCTCGCCGGATGCGACGCAGGTTGACCGGTATCTTCTCGCCGTCACGGAGCACGACTGCCCGGGTGCCGGCGAAGTCGGTCGGACCGCCGGCCAGGGCGACCGCCTGGCTCACCGAGAGCCCGTCGCGGAAGGCGACCGAGCCGGGCTCCTCGACCTCGCCGTCGACGAAGACCTGGGCCGGGGCGTGCAGGACCACCGTGTCGCCGTGCAGCACCCAGACCGGGCTCTGCTGTGCGTCGAGATCGGGGAGGTAGAAGGCCTGCTTCTCACCGTCGCGCACCAGGTCCACCTGCACGACCGCCTCGTCGGCGGGACCGCCGGCCAGGGTGATCGCCTCGGACAGGGAGGTACGGCGGGCCAGCGGAACGATGCCGGGCTCGCGGACCGCGCCCTTCACCTCGATGGTACGGCCGCCGTAGGTCAGCGTGGTGACCGTGACCCGGGGCTCGCGGAGGTAGGTGCCCAGCGCGTCGGTGAGGTGCGCGGCGAGCTCGTCGGTGGTGCGCTCGCAGGCCTCGACCCGGCCGATGAGGGGCAGGCTCAGGGTGCAGTCGTGGGAGATGCTCACCTGGCGGGTGAGCTCGTCCTCGCCGTAGACCTCGATGGACAGCTCGTCGCCGGCGCCGATGCGATCGGCGGCGTCCGACGGGCCCTGGGCGAGGGCGGTCGACGCGGTGGCGAGCAGCAGGAAGAGCAGGTTCGAGCGCATGGTCCCCCTCACGCGGACTCGGCGGTGGGCTCGCCGCGGACGTAGGCCTGGTACGCGTAGGTCCGCCGCGAGCCGTTGAGCGTGACCTTGTTCAGCACGGCGCCGAGCACGCGCGGGTTGGCGGCCCGGAGCTGCTGGGCGGTCCGGGCGGCGTGTCCCCGACGGGCGCGGTCGCTGTCGACGACCATGATGGTGGCGTCGACGACCGAGGCCCACAGGAGCCCGTCGGCGACGAGTCCGACCGGCGAGCTGTCGACCACGATCATCGCGTAGCGGCGGGAGAGCCCGTCGAGGACCTCCTGCAGGGTGCGGGCGTCCAGGAGCTCGGCGGGGTCGTCGGTGCGACCGGCGGGCAGCAGATCCAGGCCTTCGACCTCGGTCTTGAGCACCACGTCGTCCAGGCTGGCCTCGTCGCGGAGGATGTCGGCCAGGCCCCGCTCGTTGTCGACCCCGAACAGCTTGTGCGACGAGGGACGGCGGAGATCGGCGTCGATCAGGAGCACCCGACCGCCCGCCATCGCGACCATCGCGGCGAGGTTCGCGGACAGGAAGGACTTGCCCTCCAGGGGCACGGTGCTGGTGACGAGCACGGTGTCGACCGGCTCCGAGCGTCGCGCCAGCTGCAGGCTCGTGCGGATCGAGCGCACGGCCTCGGCCACCGGCGAGCGAGGCAGGGCGTGCACGATGGCGCCGCGGCCCGGACGAGACATCCACTGCTGCAGCGGCTTGCCGTCGACCCGGGGCACGAAGGCCAGGAGCGGCAGGTCGAGCCAGCGCTCGACGTCCTCGCCGGTGCGGATGGAGGCGTCCAGGGTCTCGACCAGGAAGGCGAGGGCGCCGCCACCGAGCAGGCCCGCGACGAGCGCGGCCAGGGCGTTGAGCAGGATCCGCGGACGAACTGGGTTGTCGCGAGCGACGGCCCGGTCGAGCACGCTGACGTTGTTCGACGCTGCCGCCTGGGCGAGTCCGACCTCGGTGCGCCGGCGATCGAGGCTGCGGAACACGGCCTCGGTGCGCTCGGCCTCCGCCTCCAGGAGCTCCAGCTCGGCGAGGGTGCCGCCCATGTCGCGCACGACGTCCTGGGCCTCGTCGATGGCGCCGTGCAGGCGAGCCTCCTCGTCTCGCACGACCCGCAGGCTCGCGTGCCGACCGGCCAGCTCGACCCGGGCCGCCTCGGCCAGCTGGGTCCTGGCGACGGCGAGGGCGGCGGTGGCCTCGACCACCTTGGGGTGCGCCTCGGTGTAGCGCTGCAGGAGCTGCTGCTGCTCCTGGGCGAGCTCCTGCCAGACCTTCATGCGCTCGCCGATGACCTCGTTGTTGGCGGCCATGTGGCTTGCGAGCGCCTCCACGTCCCCGGCGCGGTCCAGCCGATCGAGCGCGTCGAGCTGGCCCTCCAGCCGGACCCGGTTCGCCCGCACGGATGACCAGGAGTCCTGCAGCCGCTGCAGGTGGGCGACCGGCTGGGGCGCGTCGTTGGGGCCGGTCAGCAGCTCGTGCTCGGTGCGGAAGGTGATGAGCTCGGCGTCGCGGTCGTGCTTGGCGGCCCGGTACTGTTCCTGCTGGGTCGTGAGCCAGGTCTCGGCGTCTCGGGTCGCCTGCAGGGTCTTCGACAGGTTGTGCGCCATGTAGCTGTCGGCGATGGCGTTGGCGGCGAGGGCGGCCTGGTCGGGGTCGGGCAGCTCGACGGTGATCTTGACCAGGTGGGTCTCGTGGGACGGCTGCACCTCGACGTGGCCGCGCAGGGCGCCGATGGGGTCGGGGGCCTCGGCGAACAGGTCGATCGCGTGCTCGTCTTGCAGGCGGATCAGCGCCGCACCGAGCACCTGACGGCTGGACAGGATCTCGTATTGTGTCTGGTAGTACGCCTGGAACTGGCGAGCCCACTGCGCGCCGGCGCCCACCTCGCGCACCTCGTTGAACTCGAGGATGTGTGGCGCGTCCGGGCTGATCTCCACCGTGGCGGTCGCCGCGTAGTAGCGGGTCGACAAGGCCGACCCTGCGACCACGACGACCACGACC
>CALATR010001077.1 GCA_937891875.1 uncultured Pseudomonadota bacterium
AGAAGAACCGCCTGCTGTCGCGCTGGTTCCTCGAGGAGTCGTGCCGCCTGCTCGCCGATGGCGCCTGGCTGCGGGTGAAGTCCGACTTCGAGGACAACGTCGCCCGGATCCCCCGCCTGCTCGACGCCGACGGCGAGGGCGCTCCCCTGCCCCGCCTGCCGCTTCAGATCACCGGTCGCAGCGACGACGTCATCACCGGACCGGCGCCCTGGCCCGACGACATCGAGACCAACTACCAGTCCAAGTTCCGCAAGAAGGGCGAGCCCGTCTACGCCATCGAGCTGCGGCGCGAGGCGCGCTGACCACGCGGGGTCCGGTCCCATCGGGCGGACGCTCGGCCCGCTAAGCAGGACCGCCGGTCCCGGGGGCAGATTCCGGGCCGGCGGCGGTGCTATAGACGCCGGTGACATATTCGGGTCACCGGTGAGTGGCAAGGAGCCGGACGGACGGCTCTAGATCTCCAGGAAGTCTTCCAGGGTCTTCCTGCGCTTCGCATGACGAAGCTTGCGCAGTGCCTTTATCTCGATCTGGCGGATCCGCTCCCGGGTGAGGGCGAAGCGGGAGCCGATCTCCTCCAGGCTGTAGTGGGTGGGCTCGCCGATGCCGTAGCGCATGCGCACCACCTTCTCCTCGCGCGGCGTCAGGGTGGCGAGCACCACGGCGATCTCGTCGCGCAGGGCCTCCTCTTCGACCTGGGTGGCCGGGCTCTCCGCGTCGGGGTTCTCGATGAAGTCGCCGACGGTGCTGTCCGACTCGTCGCTGACCGGGGTGTCGAGGCTCATCGGCTCGCGGACCAGCTTCATCAGGTCCTCGACCTCGTCCGCCTCCATGTCCAGCTTGGCGGCGACCTCGGCGATGGTCGGCTCGCGACCCAGCTGCTGGGAGAGACCCTTCTGGGTCTGGTGCACCCGGTTCACCACCTCGAGCTTGTAGATGGGAATGCGGATGGTGCGGATCTGGCTCTCGATCGCGCGGATGATGGACTGGCGGATCCACCAGCTGGCGTAGGTCGAGAACTTGAAGCCGCGGGTGTAGTCGAACTTCTCGACCGCCTTGATGAGGCCGAGGTTGCCTTCCTGGATCAGGTCGGCGAGGGGCAGACCGCGGTAGCTGTACTGCTTGGCGATGGAGACGACGAGGCGCAGGTTGGCCTTGATGAGGGCCGCCTTGGCGATCTCCGAGTCCGCACCGCCGTCCTGGATGCGCCGGGCCACCTCGACCTCGTCCTCGCCGGACAGGAGCGGGATGGTTCCCATGCTTCGCAGGTATTTGTTGAGGAGCTGACCGTCGTCCTCCTTGCGCTCCCTGCGCGTGGATCGGACCTTTACCTTCGCCTTGGTCGGGGCCTTGCGAACAGCAGCGGCAGCAGCCATGGGGGGGTCTCCTCGGTTCGGGTCAACAAGCCGTTGACAATCACTTGTCATGCAAGGCCTGTGCCACGGTCGTCATTCGACCGAACCGATGCCGACACGTCACGGAAGGTCGCGGGTCTTCCGAGAGCTTCTCGGAACTCGGGCTTTCGTCGCCCGCAGCAATCGGCCGGCTTGTCCACGGATCCTGGACATCTGGATCAGGGTTTCCGGGACAACGTACAAGAATCTTGTACACCGCCAGCGCCCGACGCGCACGTCCGCGTCGGGTTCAGACCCCTGCGGACCCGCGCGGTTCCGAGGGGGTGACAGTGCAGGATCGGGAGCGGGTGTTCACTGGTCCGTCAAGCCTGGGCCTCGCGGAGCGAGCGCAGCGAGCGCAGTCAGCCGGTAGGCCACGCATCGCAGGTGCAGATCAGGTTCTTGTCCCCGTACACGTTGTCGATCCGCCGGACGTAGGGCCAGTACTTGTGCACCAGCTGGTGCCTCGACGGGAATGCCGCCTTCTCCCGGCTGAACGGATGGGTCCAGCTGCTGGCCACCACGCTGGGGGCGGTGAAGGGCGCATGGGCGAGCACGCTGTCCTCGTGGCGGACCTCGCCGCGCTCGATCTCGGCGATCTCGTCACGGATTGCGATCATCGCGTCGATGAACCGGTCCAGCTCGAACTTGCTCTCCGACTCGGTCGGCTCGACCATGAGCGTGCCGATGACCGGCCAGGACATGGTCGGGGCGTGGAAGCCGTAGTCCATGAGGCGCTTGGCGAGGTCGTCGACGGTGACGCCGGCGGACTGCTTGTAGGGGCGGGGGTCGAGGATGCACTCATGGGCCACGAAGCCGTCGGCGTTGGCGTAGAGCACGTCGAAGGCGCCCTTGAGCCGGCGGGCGACGTAGTTGGCGGAGAGGATCGCCACCTGGCTGGCCTTGCGCAGGCCGTCCGGGCCCATCATCGCGATGTAGGCCCAGGAGATCGGCAGGATGCTGGGGCTGCCCCACGGGGCCGCCGACACCGGGCCGAGCGCCTGCTCGCTGGTGCCGTCCACCGAGACAATCGGGTGGGAAGGCAGGAAGGGAGCCAGCTTCTCGACCACGCCGATCGGACCCATGCCCGGTCCGCCGCCACCGTGAGGGATGGTGAACGTCTTGTGCAGGTTGAGGTGGCAGACGTCGGCGCCGATGTCGCCGGGTCGGGCGAGTCCGACCATGGCGTTCATGTTGGCGCCGTCCATGTACACGAGGCCGCCGTTGTCGTGCACGAGCCCGCAGATCTCCTTGATCCGGACCTCGAACACACCGTGGGTCGACGGGTAGGTGACCATCAGGGCGGCCAGGTTCTCCCGGTGCTGCTCCGCCTTGGCTGCGAGATCGTCCACGTCGATGTTGCCGAGGTCATCGGTCTGGACCGGCACCACCTTCATCCCACACATCACCGCCGACGCCGGGTTGGTGCCGTGGGCGGAGGTGGGAATAAGGCAGACGTTGCGTTCGTGATCGCCCTGGCTGTGGTGGTAGGCGCGGATGGTCAGCAGGCCCGCATACTCGCCCTGGGAGCCCGCGTTCGGCTGCAGGGAGACCGCGTGGAAGCCCGTGATCTCGGCGAGCCAGGCCTCGAGGTCGTCGAAGAGGCGGCGGTATCCCCTCGCCTGCTCCTTGGGCACGAAGGGATGGATGCGACCGAAGCCCTCCCAGGTCACCGGGATCATCTCGGTGGTGGCGTTGAGCTTCATCGTGCACGAGCCCAGCGGAATCATCGCCGTGTCCAGCGCCAGGTCGCGCGAGGCGAGCCGGTGCAGGTAGCGCAGCATCTCGGTCTCGCTGCGGTGGGCGTGGAAGACCGGATCGCCGAGGAAGTGGGTCGTGCGGGCGAGCGACGCCGGCATGCGGGACGTGACGAGATCGATGTCTCCGTCCTTGCCGCCGAAGATCTTCAGCAGCTCGGAGATGTCGGCCAGGCTGGTGCGCTCGTCGAGCGCGACGACGATGTCGGACTCACCGTAGGCACGCAGGTTGATCCTGTGCTTTGCGGCAGCATCCAGCAGGGCCTGGCGCCGCCCGCCGCAGGAGACGCGCACGGTGTCGAAGAGCGCGGTGGTGACGTCGTAGCCGGATGCCTCGAGACCGTCGGCGAGGCGGCAGGCCAGGCGGTGGACCCGACGGGCGATGGCCGTCAGCCCCTCGGGACCGTGCCAGACGGCGTAGAGGCCGGCGCACACCGCGAGCAGCACCTGGGCGGTGCAGATGTTGGACGTGGCCCGGTCGCGGCGGATGTGCTGCTCCCGGGTCTGCAGGGCCATGCGCAGGGCCGGGTTGTCGTCCGCGTCCCGGGACACGCCGATGATGCGGCCGGGCATGGTGCGCTTGAAGCGCTCGCGGGTGGCGAGGAAGCCCGCGTGGGGGCCGCCGTAGCCGAGCGGGACGCCGAAGCGCTGGGAGTTGCCGATGACCATGTCCGCCCCCAGCTGGCCCGGCGCTTCGAGCAAGGTGAGGGCGAGCAGGTCGCTGGCGACGACGGCGAAGGCGCTGGCGTCGTGCAGGGCGCTGATCGCGGGCCGCCAGTCGACGACGCTGCCGTCGGTGCACGGGTACGGCAGCAGGGCGCCGCAGACCGGGTTCGCACCGAAGTCGTACGTCTCGGCGTCCCCCTCGATGATCTCGATGCCCATGGGCTCGGCGCGGGTGCGCAGGACCGCGAGGGTGTGGGGGTGGTTGCGGGAGTCCGCAAAGAAGGCGTCGACCTTGCCCTTTCCGAGGCGGTGGCACATGGCCATGGCCTCGGCCGCCGCGGTCGCCTCGTCCAGCAGGGACGCGCCCGCGATCTCCATGCCGGTCAGGTCCTGCACCACGGTCTGGAAGACCAGCAGGGCCTCGAGGCGACCCTGGGAGATCTCGGCCTGGTAGGGCGTGTAGGCCGTGTACCAGCTCGGGTTCTCGAGCACGTTGCGCAGGATCACCGGGGGGGTGATGGTGTCATGGTAGCCATAACCAAGGTACGAACGCCAGATCTCGTTCTCGGCGGCGTAGTTCTGCAGACGGGCCAGGGCCTCGGGCTCGGTGAGCGCCGGCGGCAGGTCCAGGTCGCCCTCGAGCCGGATGGCGTCGGGGACGGCGTGGTCGACCAGTGCAGCGAGGCTGTCGACCCCGAGGACCTTCAGCATGGCGAGGATCTCGTCCTCGCGGGGTCCCAGGTGGCGATCGACGAAGACGTCACGGGTCAAGGCAGACACAGTCACCTCGCTCGAAGCGCGCGGGATTGGGGGTGGCCGAGGCTGCGGCCACGGGGTGCCGGGCGAGACCGATCGTGGGTGCACGCCCGGCAGGGGCTCGACAGCCTCAGCCGTCGATCTTGTTCTGGTAGGCGTCGGCGTCCATCAGGCCGTCGACCGGGGACAGATCGCTCACGGACAGCTTGACCAGCCAGCCAGCGCCGTAGGGATCCTCGTTGATCGTGTCCTCGGAGCCGTCGAGGCCCTCGTTGACCGCGGTGACCGTGCCGGCGACCGGGGTGTAGACCTCGGCGACGGCCTTGACCGACTCGACCTCGCAGATTGCGGCGCCGGCGTCGAACTCGGCCCCGACCTCGGGGAGCTCCACGTGCACCAGCTCGCCCAGCTCGTTCTGGGCGAAGTCGGAGATGCCGAGCGTGACGGTGTCACCCTCCACCCGGATCCACTCGTCGTGGTTCGTGTACTTCAGATCGGCGGGGACGTTCATGGTGACCTCCGAGAGGGTCTGCCCGACGGGGCGTGAATCAAGAATTCCTGCGGTAGAAGGCGCCCTTGTGTACGACGCACTCCGCGGGTCGACCGCGGACGTCGACGACGAGCTCCGTTCCGGGCCGGTGCAGGTCACGGCGAACGTACGCCATGGCGATGCCCTGACCCAAGGTCGGCGAGCGGGTGCCGCTGGTGACGTGGCCAACGACCTGCCCATCGTGCTGCACCGGCATCTCCTCGCGGGCGATCCGCTTGCCGGTCATGACGAGCGCGACGAGCCGCGTGGCCTCGTTGCCCTTGCGCGCCAGCAGGGCCTCCTTGCCCACGAAGTCGCCCTTGTCGGGCTTGACGATGCGGGCGAGGCCTGCCTGCCAGGGGCTCGTCTCGTCG
>CALATR010001078.1 GCA_937891875.1 uncultured Pseudomonadota bacterium
CACCGACGCCGAGGTGGCGGTCATCGTCGAGTGGTGTCGGGAGCGCGGCATCCCCGTCGCCGCCTGCACCCACTTCGCCGATGGGGCCGCTGGCGCCCGTGCCCTTGCCGAGCAGGTCATCGCCACCGCCGAGTGGGAGGGCTCGCCGTTCACCCCGCTCTACGGCCTCGATGAGAGCGTCGAGGACAAGATCTCGGCCATCGCCCAGAAGGCGTACGGCGCCGACGGCGTGGACTTCGGACCGCTCGCCCGCCGGGACCTCAAGCTCATCGAGCGCATCGGCCTGGGCGGCCTTCCCGTGTGCATGGCCAAGACCCAGTCGAGCCTGTCGGACAACCCGCGGCGCCGCAACCGGCCGACCGGCTTCCGCATCACCGTGCGCCGCATCCAGATCAGCCGGGGTGCGGGCTTCCTGGTTGCCCTGACCGGTGACATCATGCGCATGCCCGGGCTGCCGGCCCGCCCGTCGGCACAAGACATCGACCTGGTGGACGGCGAGATCGTGGGCGTGGAGTAGCCGTGGCCGACAAGCGCGCCCAGCGCGAGCAGAAGAAGCGCGAGAAGCAGAAGAAGCGCCGCGAGGCGAAGCAGCGCGCGCGCAAGGAGCTGAACCGGGACGCGCGGGGGACCCTGCAGTCCGCCATGAAGTGGCCGGTCGGCACCTGCTACCTCTCCCAGAACTGGCACGAGCAGGGCGCCCACTGCCACGCCGCCTTCGTCCGCACCCACGCGAGTGGGCGGAGTGCGGTGGTCCTGTGCGAGGTCGACCTCGCGAGGCGCGGCATCGTCGACTGCAAGGTCGACATCCTGGGCTCCGAGGAGCACGTCGGCGCGCTCATGGTCCAGTACAGCGAGCAGCACGCCCTGCTGGAGTCCTCCGCCGAGCAGGTCGTGCGCGTGCTCCTCGACGCAGAGGCCCACGGCCGCACCACCGGCCACACCCCGCCGCGGGCGTTCGGCAAGGCCCGGGCGCTGTTCGACGGGGTGGACCCCGAAGAGGCCGAGTTCGACGTGCTGGTCGGCAGCGAGGCCAAGGCGGACGACGGCGAGAAGAAGGGCTGGTTCAGCAAGCTGTTCGGCGGGTAGGGCCCAAACGAGAGGACAGGCGATCGGCGGGGTCGGCGTCGGCGGGGTCGGCGCTGGTGGAGGGGCGTAGAGGAGGCACTCGCGGCGGGAGGCGTGGGTTGCGGATGTCACGGGGGAGAACGGGCTTCAACACGGAGTTTTCGGAGGTTGCACGGAGGTGCACGGAGAGGGGAGCGGCGAGGCGGCTGGAGTCGTGCTGGCGCCGGGGTCGAATGGACCCGATGAGCTGGGCGCCCCGACCGGTCGTCCTCTCACCCGTGGCGTCACAACCGAGAGGACCAGCGCCCGGCCGGAACGAGCGATCGAGGCCTCCAATCCAAGACGCCAGCAGGACCGTCCCCGCCCCCCACACTCCCCGCTCCGTGAACCTCCGTGGACCTCCGATTCTCCGTGGTAAGTGTGCTTCTTCCCCGCAACTCCCCAAGCCGGCACATCGTCACGGCGAACCGGACCGTGACGTCGACCCTCCCGAGATCCACGCCCCGCGTTTCGCCACGCGACGATCGATTGGGGGGCGTAGAGGAGGCACTCGCGGCGGGAGGCGTGGGGTGCGGATGTCACGGGGGAGAACGGGCTTCAACACGGAGTTTTCGGAGGTTGCACGGAGG
>CALATR010001079.1 GCA_937891875.1 uncultured Pseudomonadota bacterium
CAGAGCGCCGCCCGGCTGCACGCCTGGTACGAGGCCCGGGAGTCGAGCGCGGGCGAGGCGCTCGGCGCTGCGCTGAAGACCGGGGAGGAAGTCCGCGACGCCCTCACCTACGACGGGCTGCTGCGCCTGCTCGACGTGGAGCGCGAGGCCCTGCGGGAGGCGGTGCGCCACGAGGTCCTGACCGCCGCCGCCTCCGAGGCCGCGCTGCGCGAGCTCGACCAGCACGTGTCGACCGTGCGGCACGCGGCGGCGCTGGGGCACGTGGCGGAGGGGCTGGACGAGGTGTTGGGGCGACAGGACTCCTGACGGGCTCAGCCGATGTTGATCGTGCCGCCCGTGCCCGACGGGTCGACGGCGGCCAGCACCGCCTGGAGCTGAGGGTCGTCGAGCTGCCCCTCGAAGACGAGCCGCTGCCCGTCGAGACCGATGCCGAACGCCTCGGCCGGCCGAAACTCCACCGGGCCCAGCTCCGGGGGGCCCCGCAACAGGAGCGAACGGCCGAAGGGCAGGCGCGCCTCCAGCACGGCTCGGATCTGCGCGGCGTCGGCGCCGCCGGGCAGGTGAACCCGGTGGCCCCCCTCGGGAGTGGTGGTCCAACCACCCTCACAGTACAGCACGCCCAGAGAGCTCCCGTCCGCGTCGCGCCCGGCGGAGGCTGGCCCGGAAAAGTCGGGTTCTTCCAACAGGCTCCCGCGATCGAGCTCACAGGTCATGTCGGGGCGCACCGCCTGCATGCAGCGGAAGAAGGCCTCACCGTTCCACTGCTGCACGAAGCGGAGCTCTTCGGCTCGCAGACCCACGAGGCGGCGGACCTCCACCGAGCCGCGAGGCGTGTCGATGCTGCCGAGGAGCGGGTCGGGCCCAACGAGCAGGTTGTCCAGGACGCTGTCGGGCATCGACGCATGGTGCTCGGGGGAGAACGCGACCCGGGTGATGGGCCCCGGAAGCGGGATGTTGTCTCCGACGCGAAGATCGGCGCGGGTGGTGAGCACGTACCGGGTCATGTGGCGCAGCAGCGCCGCAGGCCAGGCGGGCACGTCAGCCTCGTCGTCCACCGGCACGGCGATGCTGTACTCGTGGCTGTAGTCGGCGCGGAAGTCCGACGGCGAGAGCACCGAGGAGAAGCCGTAGGTCAGGAAGAGGCGGTACTTCTGGCCCTCGTGATCGACCACCACCGTGCCCACGCTCCACACCGGCGGGCCGCCCGCGTCGAAGTCGAGCATGCGGGTCGGATCCACAGCGTGCACGACGTCGCCGTAGCGACCCAACGCGTCGTCCAGGGCTTCGACAACCTCGTCCGCCACGGGACGCATGCTGCCGCCGTCGAGGGTGAACGAGTAGGACGTGCTCACGCTGCCATCGGCGTTCTGCGTCACCTCGGGCTGGATGGGCTCGGCGGGCTTGCGTCCGAAGAGCTTCTGGAACCAGGACATCGGGCGGCCTCCTTGGTGCAGGTCAGGTAGCCTCCGGCGGGCGGGCAGCCGGTAGCGGGATGTCTCTGCCCACCATCCATGCATCCACGCATGGGTCACCGACGAAATCGACCGAAGTCCATACACACACGGATGGGTACATCCACGGCGAACCTCAGCTGGGAGCTGACCATGACCGTGCGTACCCTGACCTCGTCCATCCTGATCCTCTCCACCCTCGTCGCCTGTGGCGAGGACGCCGGTGATCCGGCCACCCGCTACACCGAGCGCGGCGACCCCGCGGTCGGACACACCGTGCTCTCCCTGGACGCCGACGCGCTCGGCGGCGCGGTCCCGGTCAAGGCCTGGTACCCGGCGGACGCCGAGCCAGGCGCGGCGCTGACCTACCAGGTGCAGGTCAAGATGCCCGGCTTCGGGCCCGATCCGGTGCCCTTCGAGGGACACGCCGCCCTGGACGCCCCGGTGGACGCCAGGCACGGCCCCTAACCGCTGGTCGTGCTGTCCCACGGCTTCGCCATGAACCCCGAGCACTACCTGCCCCTCGCCGAGCACCTGGCCTCCCGCGGCTTCGTCGTGCTGGGTCCGGAGCATGCGGAGGTGGACTGGGCAGCCGACATCCTGCAGACCACGGCGGACCGCCCGCTCGCGATCAGCGCCACGATCGACCTCGCCGAGGATGGCGCGCTGGACGGCATCATCGATACGGATCGCGTCGCGGTCGTGGGCCACTCCTGGGGCGGGTACACCGCGTTCGCGGTCGCCGGCGCCCGGATCGACCTCGACGATCTCGCCCAGCGCTGTGACGGCGCGACCGACCCGTTCATCGCCGGCTACTTCTGCGCCCCGTTCGCCGACGGGGACGGGCTGGCGGAGGCATTCGGCCTGGACGAGACGCCGAGCGGACGCTGGCCCTCCCTCGCCGACGACCGCGTGGACGCCATCGTGCCCATCGCCAGCGACGCCTTCCTCTTCGGCGACGACGAGCTGGCGGAGGTCACCACCCCCATGCTCATCATCGGCGGCACGGCGGACACCGGCGCGCCGTGGGACTGGGGCACCGGCCTGGCCTACCGCGAGGTCGGGAGCGAGGTCCGCTACCTGGCGGCCTTCGAGGGCGGCGAGCACATGATCCCCGTGCTCGGCTGCGAGTCCATGCCCTGGACCGCCAACCTCCCCGACGCCTACCAGAGCGTCTTCTGCGAGGACCCGGCGTGGGACAAGCAGGAGGCGCTCGATCTGGTCAACCACCTGACGACGGCCTTCCTGCGCCACACGCTCGTCGACGGGGCCAAGGCCGAGGACGCGCTGCAGCCCGAGGCGTACGAGGTCGTCGAGGGCCTGGAGCTGCGCGTCGGCGGGGAGTGAGGCGCCGGAGAGGCCCTGGTCAGGTCGCCGAAGGAAGCCGTCCTGACCAGGCCTGGGCCTACGGTCGCCGGAGCACGAAGTCACTGGGCTCCAGCTCGCAGTCGGCGCCAAAGCGGGACTCGAACGGGCCCGAGGCCACGCCTTGCACCTCGTCGGCGGAGATGACGTCCTGACCCTGCAGGCAGATCTCGTTCTGGGTGCCCGACCGCGCTGCGTCGCCCTCGTGGTCGTACATCGGGAAGTCGCCGCACAAGCTCAGGCCGTCGTCGCTGCCGGCGCCGACCAGGGTGAAGAACTCGTTGCCGTTGACCTTGGCGGACAGGTCCTGCTCGCTGCCCTCGAAGACGAGCTGCCACGTGTCCGTGCCCGAGTTGGAGCGCATGTCCCCAAAGCCCAGGTCACAGGTGACGGACCAGTCGATCTCGATCTCCCAGGTGCCGGTCCACTCGGGGGCGGGGGCCTGGGTATCGGTGTCGGTGTCGGTGTCGGTGTCGGTGTCGGTGTCGTCGCTCGTTGCGGGCTCGTCGCAGGCGCCG
>CALATR010001080.1 GCA_937891875.1 uncultured Pseudomonadota bacterium
CGCTCGCAGGCGTGCGCGGCTCCGTCACCGTTTCCGTACCCGTCGCGATCGGCGTCCTGGTACCACTGGGTGCCGGGCTTCTCGTCGGGGTCCGCGTCGTCGCAATCGGCGTTGTCGTCGACATAGTCGGTGGGGGGCTCACAGGCGTCGACGGTGTCATCCGGATCGCCGAAGCCGTCGCCGTCGGAGTCGGCGAAGAAGGTGAGCATCTGCACGTCCGGATCGGCGTCGTCGCAGTCGCCGGCCACGAGCACGTAGGTGCCGTCGGTGGGGGCCTCGCAGGCCTCGACCATGGCGTCGGGATCGCCCGCGCCGTCCTGGTCGGCGTCTGCGTAGAAGACCTGGGTGTCGCAGGTGGTGTCCGGGTCGGTGTCGGGGTCGGTGTCGGTCTCGGTGGGCTCGCCCTTGCAGGCGGCGAGTGCGAGCAGGACGCAGAGGGCGGACAGGCGAAAGGTCATGGATCCCCCAGGAACCGGATGCGCGGGTCTGGTCGTTCCAGTGGTTCGCAGGCGGGGTGTCGAGGGACTGCGGGATGGACGCCGCGGCTCGTGGTGACCTGGCTGGCCTGACGGAGGGGATGTGGGGGAGCGCTTCGTCGATCGGGCCGGGACGACCCCCGGAGATCCCCCGGATCTCCCTTTCCCCCAGCCCCTCCCGTGCTCACCTTCTTTCCAAGGAAGGAGCCCGTCATGTCCGACTACGGCGTCGCGACCCGGATGCGTCAGCAGGCCCAGCAGGCCGAGCGCAGGAGGGAAGCGTCGCGGGAGCGGGCGGAGCGGGCTCGACGGCACCGGGACACGACGCGTGAGGCGTTCGACGCGGACGCGGACTTCGGGGTCTGCGCCCGGTGCGAGGCGGAGGCGCCGCTGGTGTGGCTCGGGGACGTCCGCGTCTGCGATGCGTGCGAGTCGGACGCGAACACCCACGCGGCGCTGCGCCAGGGCCTCCGCAACGGGGCGCTCGGGGCGTTCGGCATGGGGCTCGCGACGGCGCTGGCGACCCTGACGAACTTCTACCTCGGGCACGGCAAGGCCGAGGTTGTCGGCATCCTCGGTGTGATGGCCGTGCTCACCATCGGCATCGGCTACCGCGCCTGGCGTGACGGCGACTCCCTCGCCCGCACCCGGGACGTGTTCGAGGGCGTGCCGCGCGTGCTGGTGCTGCGCGCACGCCTCGCCGGCGTCGTGGCGGTGGTGCTGGGCGTCGCGTCCGGGCTCGGGGCGATCGCGGCGTTGTTCCTGCCGATGGCTCGGACGTGGACGACGGTCGCCGCGGCGCTGGGACTCTAGGCCTCAGCGCCCCTGGATGTGCCCTGCAAGCTGGTAGTAGAAGCAGCAGTTCTCGGCGATCACGTCGAGGGGGTAGCCTTCTGCGAAGGCCTGGGCGGCGAGGCGGTCGACGCCGTGGCGTGCCTGGGCCTGTCGGTCGAGCGCCTCGTCGAAGGTCTCGTAGACCTCGCTGGTGAGGTCACCCTCGAGGCGGTGGTCGGCGTCGACCTTGAGGGCGGTCGCGACGAAGCAGGACAGCACGTCGCGCTGGAACTCCTCCAACGTCAGGGCGCGGAGGTCGCCGGCCTGGGTGTCGGACAGCGCCGAGCGGTCGGCGCGGACCAGCGGAAGACCCGCCGCAGCCCACGCCATCGTGCCGCCCTCGAGGTCGATGAGGCCATGCTCCAGGTGACCCTGCAGCGCCTCGACCACCTCGAGCGACCGCCGCCCGGTCATGCACACCAGCACGATGGGGGCGCCGGTCGGCAGGGTCCGGGCCCAGGCCTCGAGGTCCTCCTCCTGCGGGTGCCAGATGCTGCCCGGGATCCACCCGGTCATCTCCCGCTCGTCGAGGTGCCGGATGTCCACGATGACCGCGGAGCGGGTCGTGGCCAGCTCTTCTGGAGCAACCCGCGCCACTAGAACACCATGGACGACGCGCTGGTGCGGGCTTCGGCGGTGAAGGCGGTGACGCCGCCGAACTCGATGTTCGGCAGGTCCATCAGCTCGTGCTTCTCGATGCCCATGATGCCCATCGACATCGTGCACACCTTGAAGGTCACGCCGATGTCCACCGCCTGCTGCATCAGCTCCGTCAGGCTCATCACGTTCTGCTGGCGCATGAAGTGCTTCATCATGGCGATGCCCATGCCACCCATGTGCATCTTGGACATGGTCTGGCGCTCGGGGCCCTTGGGCATCATCCACTTCATCATGCTCTTCATGAGGCTGGACTTCGGCACCATGGCGCCGTCGGCCGGCTTCTGCGGCGTGTCCGCCCGGAGCAGGTTGACGCCCCAGAAGGAGAAGTAGACCGAGACCTCCATGCCCTGAGCCGCGCTCGAGTTCGCGACCATCATCGCCGCCATGAGGCTCTCGAAGTCGTTGCGCAGGATGAGCAGGGTCGTCGCGTTGCGGCGGGGAAGCTCCAGATCCGAGTCATCGACCACGGCGGGCGCGGCGACATGGGCCGGCGGCTGCGCGGCGGCGACATGGGCCGGCGGCTGCACGGCGGCGACGGGCTCGGCCTTGGGCTCGCGACCGGCACGGGCGGTGACGATCAGGTGCTGCCCGTGATCCTCGATGTCGACGAGGGTGACGGAGACGAGCTCGGCCCAGGCCTCGAGGCGAGCGGCGGCGCCGGCATCGCAGCGGAAGGTCAGGGAGTCGCCAGCGTCGAGCCAGGCGGCGCCCAGGCGCAGGACGAGGCGCTCGGGGGCCTCGCCGGTGAAGTCGAGCATCGCCGGGGCGGCCTGGGCGGGAGCCGCCACGGGCTCGGGAGCGGCGACCGGAGCCGGCGCGGGAGGAGCGACCGGGGCGGGCGTGGGTGCAGAGAGCACCAGCTGCTTGTCCGGGTTGACGTGGACCACCGCCACGTGGGCGCCGTCGGTCTCGTCGAGGGACTCGAGGCGGGAGCCGGTGCTGCGGCACCAGGCGCGCAGGTCGACCGGGAAGTCGCCGTCGTCGGCGCGCACGGTGAGCACGCCGAAGTCGCCAGCGAGCCCCTTGTAGGCCTTGGCGATCGCCATGATCGGGGCGGGGCAGCGCATGCCGCGGCAGTCGACCTCGATGGTCGAGGCCGCGGGAGCGACCGGGGCCGCCGGCTTGGGCGCCGAGGCCTTCGCGGCAGGAATCGGCGTGGGAGCGGTCTCTTCGGCCGTGGCCGGCGCGCTCGCGGGCTTGCCGTTGAGGTGGATGAGTGCGGTGTAGATGCCCTCGGAGGACTCGACCGAGGCCAGGTCGGCACCGGTGGTGCGGCACCAGGCCTTGATGTCGACCGGGAAGCCGTCGTCGTCGGCGAGCACCTCGAGGGTCGTGGCCGAGCCGTTGAGCTTGCGGGATGCGCGGGAGACCTCGAGGATGGGCGCTGGGCACCTCATCCCTCGGCAATCCACGGTGGTGCGGGTGTCGATGGACATGTTGGACCTCGCTGTCTCAGGAGAGGATGGACGGATCGATCCCGGCAGCCTTGCAGATCTCCACGGGGAGGTCAGGGCTGCACTCGGGCAGGATCAGGTGGCTGTCGACGGTGCAGAACTCGCGCGCGGCCTCCATGAGGTCGTCGTTTCGGTGCGTCGAGACGAGGACGCGCCGCACGTCCTTCCGGCGGCACAGGCCCATGACGAGCGCGTCCTGCAGGATGACGTGCATGTCGCCGAAGACGAGCACGTTGGGGGGCTGCTCGAACGCGGTGGCGTTGGCCACGCGCTCGGCCCGGTCGCCTGCCTCGAGCAGGTCGACCTCGCAGGTCTCCCGGAGCGGCTCGAGAGCGTCCGAGAGCTGTGGGCAGTCCACGCCCGGGTCGCCCAGCAGGACCCAGATCCGCTGCGGCTCGCGCTTTGCGCGGCGACGGGCCAGCCACGTGGCCAGCTCCTCGTCGCTCATGGTCGTCCGCAGCGTCATCCACCCTCCGGAAGCAAGGCAATACTTCGGCAGGATACGGCTGGTATTGACAGCTATGTCCTGTCCTATGTCTTTCCCGATCCTGCCGATCTCGTTGCGGGGCGTATCAGCGCCGGGACGGGCAACGGGGTCGGGTAATCGGTCGTACATGTCGACAATCGAGGGAGTACTCCATGGATCGGCTCGCGTTCCTCTTCGCTGCAGGTCTGACCGCCTGCTCCTTGTTCGAGCCGCCCCTGTCGGCGGAGGAGCAGGCCCGTGTGAACGCGGATCTCGACGCCGCCCAGGCGTCGATCGCGACCCATGAGGCCGTCTGGAAGCGTGCTGTCGCCGAAGCCGCCGCGGCCCCTCCTCCGGGGCAGGCACGGCCCTGTCCGTTCGTCACCTCCAACCACGAGCAGGTGGCCGAAGCCCTCGGCGCACCCGCCGGCGTCGCGGACCAGCTCCGTCAGATGCAGGCCGCCCAGGCCGTCTACGGCAAGAGTCACAAGGCCATCGTCCGCGGGGAGCTGACCGCCGCGCGGGCGCCCCGCGCCGAGCTGATGGAGGACGAGCTGCGTCAGATCCGGGAGCGCCTGCAGCCGGACCGACTCCGCCACGACCCGCATCCGGAGCGCATCGTCGCCGACGCGGCGAAGCTGGCGGACCCGGCGTGGTGGACCTGGGACCTCACCGTGCAGATCCAGGCGCGCCAGGGGGCCTCGGACATCGACGTGGCCGGCAAGCGCTTCGCCTCGGGCGCGGTCGTGGGGCGGGGCTTCCTGGTGGACTACGCCGCGGCGCGGGTCGCGTGCGTGGGCACGTTCGTCGCGACCAACAGCGGCACGGTGGAGTTCGTCAGCCAGCCGGGCATGGAGCACGGGCAGGCGTACGGCGCCGCCGGATTCGACCTCGACGCCAACGCCATCGAGGCGGCAGAGCGGTCGCTGGTCGCGCGGTGAGGCCCGCTCGGTCGGACCGCCTGGCGTAGGCTGGGCCGGTCACGATGGAGCGTCCATGGTCCTGTTCACCGCGTTGTCCTTGTCCCTTGCCTGGTCCGCCGAGCCCGTGGAGGTCGTGCAGGTCCGGGCGCAGTGGACCGACGTCACGGCGCGGATCGCGGCGGGGGAAGTCGTCGTGACCACCGTCGACTTCAATGCGAACAAGGCGAGCTTTCCGGCGGTGGGTACCTGGTCCCATCGGGTGGAGTTGATCCGCACCTGGCGCGATCCGGAGCGCGCCGAGGGGCCCGGCCTGAACGAGCTGCCCACCAAGATCGTCGAGACGGCGTCGGTCGCCGCGCCGGCCTGGAAGGGCGAGTACCTCTACGACGGGTCGAGGCTCCGCTTTGCCGTGGTCGAGGACCCGGAGCGCGGCGTGATCCGCGCCTACTACGACACGCAGGGCAAGCCCGTACGCCTGGTCGTCGGCAGCACCGTGCACGACCAGCCCGGTGCGGGCGAGCGGGCGACTGCTCAGGCCATCGCCGCGCACGGGGGCGAGCTGATGGACCGTGCGCGCGTGGTCCTGGCCTTTGCCGAGGACCATGGCGCGCTTGCGCAGCCTCGCTGACCCGGGCCTTTGCAGCGTGTACCGACCCATGCGGGCGGGCTGGGTTGCACTACAAGCGTAGGAAGCGACCGAGGCCGGGTTCCACGAGGCGTGCACGTCAGTGCACCTCGAGCAGCTGGACCTCGAACACGAGCGCCATGAACGGCTCGATGGGGCCGCCCGGGCGAGGGTTGGCGCCGTAGGCGAGCTCCTGCGGGATGAAGAGGTTCCAGGTCGAGCCCGCGGGCATGAGCTGCAGCGCCTCGGTCCAGCCGGCGATCACCTGGTTGACCCCGAAGCTGGCGGGGGTCCCGCGCTGCTTGCTGCTGTCGAACACGGTGCCGTCGGGCAGGGTGCCGTGGTAGTGCACCGTGACCTTGGACGTGGCGCCAGGCTTGGGGCCGGTGCCGGCGGTGACGACCTCGTACTGCAGGCCCGACGGCAGGGTCTTCACGCCCTCGCGCTTGGCGTTCTCCGCCAGGAAGGTCTCGCCCGCCTCCTTGTTCTTGCTGTACTTCTCGGCCTGGGCAGCCTGCATGTAGGCCTGGATCCGGCGGTTTGCCTCGTCCGGGGTGAACCGGGCCTGTCCATTGCCGAGCACGGTCTTCACGCCCTCGACGAACTGCTGCACGTCGATGTCGTCGAGGCCCTGGGTCGCGAGGCTGTTGCCGATGGACAGGCCGATGCAGTAGCTGGCGTCTTTCTTGAGGTCGGACACAGGATTCCTCCGGGAGCGGGGTTGGGCCGCGCCCCTATCGGGACTGGGCCCGCGCGCGAGGATCGTCTCGGATCGCGCGACCGAAGCGCCAGCCCAGGGCGAGGCCCACCCGCGGCGGGTGCACGTACGCGGTGAAGGTCTGGTCGATGTAGGCCTCCCCCTCGCGCTCCAGCTCGTCGAGGGCGGGCTGGAACACGGGGCGCACGTCGAACGCGGGCTCGAGGTCGGAGCGCGCCCACACGCTGAACGACCACCCCAGGGAGGGTCGCAGGGTCAGCCCCTTGTGCAGGCGGATGTCCCACCCGGTGTCGACCTCGACGAGGAGCACGGTGGCCCTGGCGTCGATCGTGGCGCTCTCGCCGTCACCCCGGGGCGGGACCTGCTGGCCGGTGAGCCCGGCGACCAGCTCTCCGCCGGTGGCATCTCCGCCCAGGGTGGCGACGGCGGCGCCCGCGCTCACGTGCCAGCCCTGTCGCGGGACCGGTCGCCAGCCCAGGTGCAGGCGCAGGAGCAGGCTGCGGGCGAGGGTCTCCTCGACGAGTGTCGCGGTGTCCTCGGAGTAGGAGTCCGGGTACAGGCGGACGAGGATGTCGTTGGCGAGCTGCACGTAGGCCCGCGGCACGAAGCCGACGGAGGCGCGGAGCAGCAGGCGGTGCGGGGTCTCCACGGTGGCGCCGACGGAGATGTCGACGGGTACGTCGGTGGAGATCGCGGCGGTGACCGCCCAGTCGTCGCGGAGACGGGGCTCGGTCTCGGTCTCGGGCTCGGTCTCGGTCTCGGGCTCGGTCTCGGCGGCGAGCGCGGGGGGAGGGGCGATCGTCGAGAGGAGGACGGTGGCGAGGAGCAGCGGGAGAGCGTTCGTGGCGAGGCGGTCTCCAGTCTCCAGTCTCCAGTCTCCAGTCCGAGCGGCGGGAGCGGCGGTGCGGTCACCGTGGCGCCCGCCAGGTCCACGGCGCCACGGACATGGGTGGAATCCCAGAGCCGCAAGAAGCGCAACCGAGAGGCGCGCGGTGGTACTGCCCGGCCGGCCGAAGCTGGAGGCTGGAGACTGGAGACCGTGCAGCCACTCCCCTGGTCGAAGCGACGCGACCTCCCGCGAATCCGCCGTCCGCAGAGCCGTTCCCTTCACGTCACCGCCCGCCGAACGCGCGGTCGACGCCGCGGGTGGGCAGGACGCTCTCCGACTCGCGGAGCGTGCGGTCGATGCAGCGCGCCGCCTCCCGGCCTTCCGAGATCGCCCACACGATGAGGCTCGCGCCGCGGCGGGCGTCCCCGGCGGCATAGAGGCCGGGCACGCTCGTCTCGAAGCGGGCGTCGGTAGCCAGGTTTCCGCGACCGTCCAGCTCTACGCCCGTCTGGGCGACCAGCGCGTCGGTGACCGGGCCGGTGAAGCCCAGCGCCAGCAGGACCACGTCGCAGGGCACGGTGTGGGCGCTGTCCGGCACCTCCTCGAGCACGACCCCCTGGGGACCGTCGACCACCTCGACGTGCACGGCGTCGAGCGCCTGCACCCGCCCCTCGCCGACGAAGCGCTTCGTCATCACCGCGAATGCCCGCTCGCCGCCTTCCTCCTGGGAGCTGGACGTGCGAAAGACCAGCGGCCACTGGGGCCAGGGGTTGCCGTCCAGGCGGTGCTCCGGTGGCGCCGGGAACAGCTCGACCTGAGTCACCGAGGCGGCACCCTGGCGCAGCGACGTGCCCAGGCAGTCCGACCCGGTGTCGCCGCCGCCCAGGATGACGACGTGCTTGCCGGCGACGTCGATCTCGGGCGTCTCCCGCTCCCCGCCGACCACCTCGTTCTGCTGGGTCAGGAAGTCCATCGCGAAGTGGATGCCGGGCAGCTCGCGGCCGGGCAGGTCGAGGTCGCGGGGGCGGGCGGCGCCGGTCGCCACCAGCACGGCGTCAAACGTGCGCTGCAGCGTGCTCCAGGAGGGATCCTCGCCGACGGGCGTGCTCGTCCGGAAGGTGATCCCCGCCTGCTCCAGCAGGGAGGTGCGCCGGTCGATGGTCTGCTTCTCGAGCTTGAAGTCGGGGATCCCGTAGCGCAGCAGCCCGCCCAGCCGGGGGGCGGCCTCGAACACGACCACCTCGTGGCCGGCGTGGTTGAGCTGCTCGGCCGCGGCGAGGCCGGCGGGGCCGCTGCCCACGATGGCGATGCGCTGCCCGGTGCGCTCGGCCGGGGGCTCGGCGGCAACCCAGCCTTCCTCGAAGGCCCGCTCGGCGATGGCCTTCTCGATCTGCTCGATGGAGACGGCGTCGTCGTTGATCGCCAGGGTGCAGGCGGCCTCGCAGGGGGCGGGGCACAGGCGACCGGTGAACTCGGGGAAGTTGTTGGTGGAGCGCAGGCGGCGGTAGGCGGCCTGCCAGCGGTCCTCATGGACCAGGTCGTTCCAGTCGGGGATCTGGTTGCCCAGGGGGCAGCCCTGTTGGCAGAAGGGCACGCCGCAGTCCATGCAGCGGCCGGCCTGCTGGTGGGCCTGCTCGGCGGACCAGCGTTGGTAGAACTCGCGGAAGTCCGACGTTCGAACCGACGGATCGCGCGTCGACGGGTCTTGCCGTTGCCAGGTCAGGAAGCCCTTGGGATCGCCCATCACACCCTCCCCGGTGCGGCGACGGCCTCGCGCGGGGGCGCCTGGCGCTCGCTCCGCTGGCGCTGCAGGGCGCGCTTGTACTCGGTGGGCATGACCTTGACGAAGTAGGGGACCATGAGCTCCCAGGTGTCCAGGATCCGCGCCCCCAGCTTGCTGCCGGTCAGCCGCACGTGGTCCTCGATCATGCCCTGCAGGAGCCACAGGTCGCTGTCGTGCACGACCGCCTCCAGCTCGACCATCTCCCGGTTGCAGCGCTCCCGGAAGCGGCGCTGGCGATCGAAGACGTAGGCGACGCCGCCGGACATGCCCGCGGCGAAGTTGCGGCCGGTCGGGCCCAGCACCACCACGAGGCCACCGGTCATGTACTCGCAGCCGTGGTCGCCGACGCCCTCCACCACGGCCTTGGCGCCGGAGTTGCGGACCGCGAAGCGCTCGCCGGCCTGGCCGTTGGCGAAGAGCGTGCCGCTGGTCGCGCCGTAGAGGCAGACGTTGCCGACGATGATGTTGTCCTCCGCGGGGTAGCGGGTGCCGGAGCCGGGTCGCACGATGATGCGTCCGCCGGACAGGCCCTTGCCGACGTAGTCGTTGGCGTCGCCGCGCAGGTCCAGGGTGACGCCGGCGGCCAGGAAGGCGCCGAGGCTCTGCCCCGCGGCGCCGGTCAGCTCGACGTGGATGCTCTCGTCGGTGAGCGGGTCCGCGCCGCGAGCGCGGGCGATCTCGCCGGAGAGGTAGGTTCCGACGGCACGATCGGTGTTCGAGACGGGCAGGGACAGCCGGACCCGCTCCCTGCCTGCGATGGCGTCGCGGGCGACGGCGAGGATCCGGTGGTCGAGGTGGGTCGACAGGTCCCAGGGCACGGGGCGCTGGAAGTGGCGGGGCCAGGAGGCGGGGACCGGGGGCCGCGCGAGCAGGTCGGAGAGGTCGAGCTGCTGGGCCTTGTAGTGCTCGAGGCCCTCGCGCGGGCGCAGGCGATCGACCCGGCCGACCATCTCGTCGAGGGTGCGGAAGCCGAGGCGGGCCATGATCTCGCGGACCTCCTCGGCCAGCATCATGAAGAAGTTCACGATGTGGTCGGGGTCGCCGGTGAAGCGCTTGCGCAGGCGGGGGTCCTGGGTCGCGATGCCGACCGAGCAGGTGTTGAGGTGGCACTTGCGCAGCAGGATGCAGCCCTCGACCACGAGTGCTGCGGTGGCCACGCCGAACTCCTCGGCCCCCAGGAGCGTCGCGATGGCGATGTCCCGCGCCGTGCGCATGCCGCCATCGGCCTGCACGCGGATCCGGTCGCGCAGGCGGTTCTGGACCAGCACCTGGTGGGTCTCGGCGAGGCCCAGCTCCCAGGGCAGGCCGGCGTGCTTGAGGCTCGACAGGGGAGAGGCGCCGGTGCCGCCGTCGTGGCCGGCGATGACGACGCAGCCGGCGTGGGCCTTGGCGACCCCCGCGGCGATGGTGCCCACGCCCACCTCGCTCACCAGCTTCACGCTGACCCGGCCGTCGGGGTTGACGGTCTGCAGGTCGTAGATGAGCTGGGCGAGGTCCTCGATGGAGTAGACGTCGTGGTGGGGCGGCGGGCTGATGAGGGTGACGCCCGGGGTCGCGTGGCGCACCTTCGCGATGCGCGCGTCGACCTTGTGGCCCGGAAGCTGGCCTCCTTCGCCGGGCTTGGCGCCCTGGGCCACCTTGATCTGCAGGTCGTCGGCGTTCACCAGGTAGTGGGCGGTGACCCCGAAGCGGCCCGAGGCCACCTGCTTGATGGCGCTGCGGCGCAGGTCGCCGTTGTCGTCGGGGGTGAAGCGGTGGGGCTCCTCGCCGCCCTCGCCGCTGTTCGAGCGTCCGCCGATCCGGTTCATCGCGATGGCCAGGGTCTCGTGGGCCTCGGCGCTGATGGAGCCAAACGACATGGCCCCGGTGCAGAAGCGCGTGACGATGGCGCTGGCGGGCTCGACCTCCTCGAGCGGGACCGGCGTGACCTCGCGGGTGTCGAAGACCAGCAGGCCGCGCAGGCTGACCCGGCCGCGGTCCTCGGCGTCGACGAGCTGCTGGTACTCCTTGAACAGGGCGCGGTCATTCTGGCGGGTGGCGGCCTGGAGCTTGGCGATGGTCGCGGGGTTCCACATGTGGACCTCGCCGCGGCGGCGCCACTGGTAGTGCCCGCCGACGGGCAGCCAGTCGACGATCGCCTCTGACGCGGGACCGTAGGCTCGGGCGTGGCGCTCCAGCACCTCGCGGCCCAGCTCGGTCAGGCCGACGCCCTCGATCCGTGACGGGGTGCCGGTGAAGTAGGCCTCGATGGTGGCCCGGTTCAGGCCGACCGCCTCGAAGAGCTGGGCGCCGATGTAGCTCTGCAGGGTCGAGATCCCCATCTTGGACATGATCTTCAGCAGGCCCTGGTGCACGGCGCTGCGGTAGCGGGCCCTGGCCTCGTCGACCGGCCCGGCGATGCGCCCGCTCTCGACCAGATCGGCGATGGTGTCCAGCGCCAGGTACGGGTTGACCACGGCCGCGCCGTACCCGATGAGCACGGCGATGTCGTGGACCTCGCGCGCCTCGCCGGTCTCGACCACGAGCCCGGTCTGCATGCGGGTGCCCTCGCGGACCAGGTGCTGGTGCACGGCGGACAGGGCCAGCAGGGACGGGATGGCGGCGTGGGCCTCGTCGACGCCGCGGTCGGAGAGGATGAGGATGTTGTAGCCCTCGTCGACCGCGTCCCGGGCCTGGGCCATCAGGCGGTGAACGGCCGAGACCAGGCCTCCGGGGCCGTCTTCCACCGGGTAGAGCGTCGACAGGCGCAGGGGCTCGAAGATGCCCTCGTGGATGGACGCCAGCTTGGCGAGCTTGTCGTTGGTGAGGACGGGACCGTCCATCACCATGCGGTGGCACTGCTCGGGGGTCTCGTCGAAGGTGTTGCCGTCGGGGCCCAGCGCGGTCTGCAGCGACATGACCAGCGACTCGCGCAGGGGGTCGATGGCGGGGTTGGTGACCTGGGCGAAGAGCTGGTGGAAGTAGTTGAACAGGGTCGGAGCGCGGGTCGACAGCACGGCCAGGGGCGTGTCCGAGCCCATCGAGCCGGTGGGCTCCTTGCCGTCGGTCGCCATGGGGGCGAGGAGCAGGCGCACGTCCTCGTCGGAGTAGCCGAACGCGCGCTGCTGGCGGACCAGCTCGTCGCCGCTGAGCGAGGGAGGAGGCGGGGCCTCGGGGAACGGCGGCACGTTGTAGCCGGTGTAGGACGTCCGGTCCTTGTCCAGCTCGAACAGGTTGTGCTCGAGCCAGCTGCCGTAGGGCCAGCGGCGGGCCACCTCCTCCTTGAGAGCGCCGTCGTCGAGGATGCGGCCCTCGACGGTGTCGACGACGAAGATGCGGCCGGGCCGGAGGCGACCGCGCTGGCGCACGTGCTCGGGCGCGACGTCGATGACGCCGACCTCCGACGACAGGATCACCCGGTCGTCCTCGGTCAACAGCCAGCGGGCGGGGCGCAGGCCGTTGCGGTCGAGCGTCGCGCCGATCATGCGGCCGTCGGTGAACGCGACCGCCGCCGGGCCGTCCCAGGGCTCGATGAGGGCCTCGGAGTAGCGGTAGAAGTCCCGCCGGGAGGGCTCCATCTGCGTGTCGGCCTCCCACGCCTCGGGGATCATCATCATCATCGAGTGGGGCAGCGAGCGGCCGCCGAGGTGGAGCAGCTCGAGCATGTTGTCGAACTGGGCGGAGTCGCTCTTGCCCTCGACGATGATCGGGAACAGCCGGTCGAGCGAGCCCCAGAACTTGGCGGAGGCCAGCTGGCTGCGGCGGGCCTGCATCCAGTTGCGGTTGCCCCGCACGGTGTTGATCTCGCCGTTGTGGGCGATGTAGCGGAAGGGCTGGGCCAGGTCCCAGGTGGGGAAGGTGTTGGTCGAGAACCGCGAGTGCACCAGCGCCAGGGCGCTCACCATGTCCTCTGCCTGGAGATCGGCGTAGAACCTGGGGAGCTGGTCAGGGAGCAGCAGGCCCTTGTAGACCACGGTCTCCGCCGACAGCGAGGCGATGTGGAAGGTGCCCTCGGGGTCGAGGTCCTGCTCCCGGATGCGGTTCTCGATGCGCTTGCGGATGACGAAGAGCTTGCGCTCGAAGGCGGTGGGAGGCACCCGGCGGCGGCCGACGTAGACCTGGCGCATGACCGGCATCACGCTGGCCGCGCCCTCGCCCAGGACCGACGCATCGGTCGGCACGTCGCGCCAGCCGATGAGCTGCTGGCCCTCCTCCTCGATGACCGCCTCGATGACGCGCTCACACGCGCGACGGGCTCCACGGCCGGCGGGCAGGAAGACCTGGCCGATGGCGTAGCGGCGGCGGCGGGGCATGTCGAAGCCCAGCTCCAGCCCGACCCGCTTGAAGAAGCGGTGGGGGATCTGGACCAGGATGCCGGCCCCATCGCCGGTGCGCGGATCCGCGCCGACCGCCGCCCGATGGGACAGGCGGATCAGCAGGTCCAGGCTCTCCTCGACGATGGCTCGGGACTTCTCTCCGCGCAGGTGGGCGATGAAGCCCACGCCGCAAGCATCGTGTTCGAACGCCGGGTCGTACATCCCCCAGCGGCCGGGGTTTCGCATCCAGGGCCTCCGCTACACCTGTTGTCTAGTCAGTCAAGGCGAGGTCAACCCGGGACACGGACTATTCGCATAGATGCACGATGCATCGGGGGGCGATCACCCCCGGCGCCGCCTCCCGACCAACAACGCGAGCCCGGCCAGCACGACCCAGCCGCCGGACGAGGGCGCGGCGTTGCAGGCGCAGCCGAGCCCCTCGATGGACGGGATCTCCCCGGTGTCGACCCCGGGCAGCTCGGGATCGGAGCCGTCGGTGCCCGGGTCGGTCCCGTCGGTGCCGGGATCGGTGCCGTCGGTGCCCGGGTCGGTCCCGTCGGTACCCGGGTCGGTGCCGTCGGTGCCGTCGGTGCCGGGATCGGAGCCGTCGGTGCCGGGATCGGTGCCGTCGGTGCCGTTGGTCCCCGGTCCGCCCGGCGTCCAGTCGGTCTCCGCCTCGATCCAGCCCAGGAAGGGGGAGATCCGCGTCGCCCCGCTGCCGCCGCTGAAGCAGCTGCTGCCGTCGCCCGCGGTGTCGAAGACGAAGGAGTTCACGCCGGCGAGCACGTGGCCCCGCTCGGTCCAGCGCAGCGCCGCCCCGCCGGAGTCGCCGCTGCAGAGGTTGCTGTGCGGGTCGATGCTGATCAGGAAGTCGCCCTCGACGTGGTCGAAGTCGATGGCGGCGGTGCGCTTGACCCCCGCGTCCTGCCGGCCGTCGCCGGTGATGCCGAACCCGACGTAGTCGAGCACCTCGGGCCGGCGCAGGTCGCAGTCGCAGTCGATGAGGGGCATCGGGGTCACGCCGTGCTCCGCGTCCGCCAGCTCGACGACCGCGATGTCGGCGCCATCGTTCAGGTCGCGCGTCCAGCCCGGATGCACGGTCCAGCCGGAGATGATGCTGTGTCCGTCGATGTCGTTGGTGGTGAGGTTCGCGCCGAACACCACCCGGCCGACCGCTCCCTGCTGCTCGTAGCTGGCGAGCGCGTCGATGCAGTGGGCGGCAGTGACCACCCAGCGGTCCGTGATCAGCGTGCCGGAGCAGAAGGTGCTGACCCCCCCGCCGTGCTCGATGGCCAGCGCGACCACCGCGGGGAAGTCGGCCGTGGCGAAGCCGCCCACGATGCCCGGCCGCTCCAGCGGCTCATGGCTGCCGGCCGCTGAGGGCTCGTGCACGTGGAGGGTGGCGTGGGCGGGCGTGACAGACGGATCGGCGGCCTGGGCGGAACCCAGGACGAGCAACAACAGGGGGGACATCGGCGGCTCCGGGGGAGGGGGCTCCACCCGGGCGTCGGCTCGGGGCGGCGCTCCCGTGAGCGATGCCCCTTCACCGCCCTTGCGTCACTCGGACTTCGGGGCCGGCACCTTGCCGATCAGCTCCCCGAGGCGGTCCGTGCCCTCACCGCGGCAGCCCACCGTCGCGAGGATGTCGTAGGTGTCCTTCTTGAAGACGTAGACGCCGACGAAGTTGTTCGCCGCGGCCTCTTCGTCGGAGCAGCAGCCACCGCCGATCATCGAGGTCACCTCGTAGCGGACGTCAGCATTGTGGAAGGACAGCACGTTGCCGCTGCTGCGGACATGGGCCCGCTCCTCGATGGTGAAGTGCTGGGCGCCGTCCTTGGCCTGTTCGGGAAAGACCAGCTCGGGAGCGCCGATCTTGCCGAAGCGGTACTGCATGCTGCCCTCGTTCGCGCACACAGACAGGCGCTTGCCCTTGCCCACGTCGCAGTCGAAGAAGGCGGTCTCGTCGGCGGCGCAGTGGCCGATCGCGGAGGTCGCGGCGGGGGTGGACGGCTGGGCCGGCGGGGGCGTGGCCGCGGGGGTCGTGGTCGAGGGGGCGGGGTCGGCGGCCTGGGCACAGGCGGTGCTGACAGCGAGGAGCAGGACGAGGGTGCGCATGGGATCTCCGTGTGCAGGCGAGCCTACCGAGGGCTTCGACACCGAGCCAGTGCACGTGAGATCGATGTGGGTAGGTGAGGGGTTGCGGCGCATTGCCGCAGGGGCGATGGCCGACCCAGCGGAGGGCGTAGCGGCGAGATACGCTGGTGGCTCTGTCGCTGTGGAGCCCCCGTGACCGCTTCTTCTATGTTCTTTTGGTCCAACGTCCTGTATGTCGTGCCCGGACTGCTCGGTGTCGCCCTCGCGGTGCCCGGCGTGCTGGCCCTGGACGGCGTCGCGCCGACCGAGGCCCTCGCCCAGTCCATCCCCGCGACCAGCGGCGGTGGCGTCAACCGCCCGCCCACCGGGTGGTCCAACGTCACCGGCTCCTGCGACGGCGGCGACAACACCTACTGGTACAGCAGCGGGGCGGGCGCCCTGCGCTGGTCGACCTTGCTGTCTACGCCCTCGTCGGGGCAGAGCCAGTACCTCGCGTGCGGCTCGTCCGAGGGTGCGCGGGCGCTGATCACCGGCCTGACCGCGGGCGTGACCTACAACATCCGCCTCGACGTCGCCAACCACAGCGTCACCTACCCCTTCGGTCAGCGCTCCACCTGGCGCTACGGGCTGACCAACGCGACGGCGGTGTCCATCTCGCCCACGGTGGAGCCCGGCTTCAACGGGGGCTTCCGCACCTACACCATCACGTTCACCGCCACCTCGACCAGCAGCTACCTGTCCCTGGGGACCGAGACCGCGACCGCGATCCCCAACCGGGTCGGCGGGTCCACCGGCGCGTCCCAGCCGCTGCTGGCGTGGTCCGTGTCCTCCGGCGCGGTCACCAGGGCCTGCTCGCCGCGCTCGTTCTACCGGGATGCGGACGGCGATACCTGGGGTACGACCTCTACGATCAGCGCGTGCGTCCGCCCCGCGGGCTACGCCGACCGCCCCGGCGACTGCGACGACACCGACGCCTCGATCTACCCGGGCGCGACGGAGGTGGTGGGCGACGAGATCGACCAGTCCTGCGACGGCGGGGAGATCTGCTTCGCCGACTCCGACGGGGACGGCTGGCGCGTCGACGCCACCGTGGTCTCCTCCGACCTCGACTGCACCGATCCCGGTGAGGCGTCCCGCACGGTGCCGGGCATCGACTGCGACGACGGGGATGTCAACACCTACCCCGGCGCCCCCGAGGTCCCCTACGACGGCAAGGACCAGGACTGCAGCGGCGAGGACCTCTGCGACGTGGACGGTGACGGGTTCGACGCCGAGGCGGGCTTCTGTGTGGGCACCGACTGCGACGACAACGACAGCACCATCAGCCCGGTGGCCGACGAGGTCTGGTACGACGGCGTCGACGCGGACTGCGATGGCTGGTCCGACTACGACGCCGACCGCGACGGTCACGACAGCGTCGACTACGGCGGGGACGACTGCGACGACGCCAACCCGCGGGTCAACCCCAGCGCGGCCGAGATCTGGTACGACGGCATCGACGGCAACTGCGACGGCCGGTCCGACTACGACCAGGACATGGACGGCTACGACAGCGCGGCCTTCGGCGGTGAGGACTGCGACGACCTCGACGCCACCGTCTACCCCGGCGCCCCCGAGCTCGACGACGGCATCGACAACGACTGCAACGGAGTCAGCGAGGACGACGACACCGATGGGGACGGCATCACCGATGAGGACGAGCTGCTGATCGGCACCGACCCCGACGACCCGGACAGCGACGGGGACGGGGTCTGGGACGGCGTCGAGGTGGGCGAGGACGTCGAGGACCCGCTCGACTCGGACGGCGACGGCGACATCGACGCGCTGGACACCGACGACGACGGCGACGGCATCGAGACCATCGACGAGACCGGCGACACCGAGCCCGGCAGCGACCTCGAGGACTACCTGGACAGCGACGGGGACGGCAC
>CALATR010001081.1 GCA_937891875.1 uncultured Pseudomonadota bacterium
CTCCCCTGCCTCTTCGCCCAGCGGAGTGCGAAACCCCACACCCGCCTTGTACCCACGTGCACACCGGTGGCCTGCAGCTCACCCATTCCCGGCGTTCGCCCGTGCCGCGACGTGGGCACGCGGTCTGCAACGGATCCGCTCCCCGGAGGATCACCATGGATCTCACCGTCACGGTCTACGTGCTCTCGGCCTTCACCATCCTCGGCACCATCCTGCTGCCGATCATCGGCGTCGTCATCAGCATCATGCGCGCCGGGCCGCCCCCCGACGTCAAGGACTCCGAGGACACCGCGTCCTGAGGCTCAGGACGCGTTGGTGAGCGCCGCGATCCGCCCCATCATCTGGCGGCGGAGCAGCGCGCCCACGCCCTCGGGCATGCGACGCAGCAGGTTGCCCACGTGCCCCTCCGAGAAGACGGGCACGAGGAAGCGGTTGCTGTGCACGGCCTTGAGCGTGGCCTTCGCGACCTGATCGGTGGTGCGCTCAGGGCGGAAGACCTTCTCCCACAGGAAGTCGCGCGCCTGCTCCGCGTCGGGCAGGAACATGTCGGTCTGGCCCAGCAGGCCGGTGCGCACGAAGCCCGGGCACACGCAGTGGACCTGGATGCCGTGGCCATCGAGCTCGGCGAGCAGGGTCTGCGACAGCGACAGCACCGCCGCCTTGGTCGCCGCGTAGGCGCCGAGCCCGGGCACGCCCGCAAAGGCGGAGGCGGACGCCACGTTGATGAATGCGCGCCGGCCGTCCGCCTGTTCGAGGAGCGGCAGGAAGGCGTGACAGCCGTGCACGACGCCGAGCAGGTTCACGTCGACGACCTTGCGCCAGGCAGCGGGGGGTGTGTCGGCCATGAGCCCGCCGACCGCGACGCCGGCGTTGTTGACCACCATGTGCACCGGACCGCCCTCCCCGACCTCCCGGGCGAAGCGGGCCATGTCGTCCGGATCCGCCACGTCCACTCGCCAGGTCTGCACCGTGCAGCCGCGGGTGCGCAGGTCCATCGCGACCGCGTCCAGGCGCTCCAGATCGAGGTCACACAGGGCCAGGCTGGCCCCTTGCTCACCGAATGCGGTGGCAAAGGCGCGCCCGAGCCCCGACGCCGCTCCCGTGACCACCACCCGCCGTCCATGCATGTCAGCCACCGAGCCTCCCGACCGACGCGAGGTATGCCGTTGCCGGCGCGCCGTCATGGGCGTGCTCCGGATGGAACCCCGGGCGCAGGTAGGGGCCGATCGAGCGCGTGAGCAGGCTCCAGCGGCTGCGGCCCTGGGCGGCGAGGCGGCGCTTCGACGCGCGCACGGTCTCCCGGTCCAGCTCGGGCTCCTGGCGCAGGAGGTGCCTGGTCGCCGAGCTCCAGAACACGGCAAGCACGGTCAGGGCGATGGCCATTCCGATCACCCGCTCGACGTAGCCGCCGCCGACCGCCCGGTGCACCTCGAAGGCGACCGCCCGGTGCTCCAGCTCTTCCGCAGCGTGCCAGAGCAGCAGGTCCCGCATGGCGGGGTGCGCCTCGTCCAGGAAGCGCTCTTCCAGGGCAAACGTCGCGAACGACGCGGTGAGGTGCTCCAGCGCAACCGTGGTCGCCAGGCGCCAGCGCCACGGGGTCAGCGGCTCGATCCGCTTGTAGGCGACGTGCTTGTAGCGCTCGAGCCAGTCGCGCACGACATAGCCCTGGGCCTCGAGGACCTCGAACTGCTGGCTGTGCGCGTGTCCGTGCTGGGCCTCCTGCCCCATGAAGTCCTTGACGTCCTGCTTGAGCTTGGGGTCGGTCAGGCGGGGGGCGAAGTGCTTGACCGAGCGCACGAAGAAGCGCTCCCCGTCGGGGAAGATGAGGTTGAGCGCGTTCACGCTGTGGGTGAGCACGACATCACCGGCGTACCAGTGGCGGGGGAGATCGGAGAAGTCGGGGTCGAAGCGTCGTACCTGCAGCATGACCAGCTCCTTGTTGAACTCGGTTCAAGTGAGATGTAGCCACCTGTTGAACTGGGGTCAATAGGGTGGGTGAGATTCTCGAGGGAGTGGCGAGCCGGAGATCGACTCGCGGGGAGTCGCGTTGCTGCGGGCAGGATCGTGGCGAGCCGGAGATCCGCTCGCAGGGAGTCGCGTTGCTGC
>CALATR010001082.1 GCA_937891875.1 uncultured Pseudomonadota bacterium
CCCTCCGCCTCGAGGCCGCCGAGCCCGTCGCCGTCGAGGTCCTGGTACTGGATCAGGCGATCGCCGATGCCCTCGTCGCTGTCGTCGCAGTCGAAGATGCGCGCGGAGTCGTCCCCGTCGAGATCGGTGGACCAGTCGAGCGGGGTGTTCGCGGCGACGTACCCGGCGAAGAGACCGCCGTGGTCTCCCTGGGGATCGGTCTGCAGGCCGGCGTAGTCGACCACCAGCGGCGAGTCCGGACGCGGGTGGTGGTCGAACGGCTTGCAGCGGTCGACTGGACGGGCTCCGTCGAGGAAGCCGCGCAGGCGGGGATCGGCCACCAGCACGTCGTCCGCGGTCAGCCAGGGGCCCGCGGGCGTCGTGCCGACCACCTCCAGGCCGTCGTCCACGCCCCAGTAGACGTTCGCGTCGTCGAACACCTGGGCGCTGGTCGCTTGGAGCAGGAGGCTGTCACCCTTGTGCCAGGCAGCGAGGTTGTGGGCGAACGCGGTCTCGCTGGCGTCGCCGAACACGACGGCGAGGTCCTCGCCGCGGACGAAGTGGTTGTAGCCGACGGCGTAGCGGCCATCTGCCACGGCCAGCAGGGCCTGGCCGGTCTTGCCTTCCTGGTCGACCAGGTTGTGACGGAAGACGGTGGCCTGGTCGACGGGCACGGTCTCGCCCACGGGAGCCCCCGCCTGCACGACGGCACCGGCGCTGGCGGAGTTGCCGCAGATGAGGTTCCGCTCGATCACGTGGCCGTAGCTGTTGGTCAGGGCGAACGCGCCGCCGCTCATAGACGCGTGGTTGTCCACCACGTACAGACCCAGCAGGTCCGCCCGACCCCAGTCGCTCCAGACTGCGCCGCCAACGCCGTCCTCGGCCGAGTTGCCGACCATGGAGGTGCCGGTGAGCTCCAGCTCGCTCTTCTCGTGCAGCACGCCACCGGCGTAGCCCGAGGCTGTGTTGTGGCTGATCTCGCCGCCCCGGATCTGGGAGTCGACCTGGACGATCTTGAGCCCGCCGCCGTGCAGGGCCTCGTTGCTGTTGATCTGGCTGGAGGAGACGGTGAGGGTTCCGTAGGGGTAGAGATCCTCGGACGGGAGCTGGCCCAGGATCATCATGCCACCGCCGTAGGCGTCGGCGGTGTTGACCGTGAGCGACACCTCGTCGAGGTCGATCGCGTCGCGCACGCCGTAGATGCCGCCGCCCTCCAGCGCCTGGTTGCCGGTGATGTCCATCGACTGCAGATCGGCGAGTCCTTCGCCGAGCAGGGCAATTCCGCCGCCGAACTCGGCACGGCTGTTCTCGATGGCCCCCTCGGTCATGGAGAATGTTCCGTTGACGATCGCGGCACTGCCGCCGACGGAGGTCGTCTCCCGCTGGCCGTTGCCGCTGAGGACCACGTCGGTGAGGGTGACGTCGGACTCCGCGGCGTACAGCGCACCGCCCGCCTCGGCGAGGCTGCCCTCGGAGCCGCCGCCGTTCCAGATCAAGTCCGAGGAGAACGCGGCGATGGCACCACCTGCGCCGTCCTCGGCGACCATGCCGTTCAGCTCGACGTTCTTCAGGTTGGCGACCGCGCCCACCAGGAAGACGGCACCGCCGGCGGGCACGGCTTCCTCGGGTTCGAGGCCCTCCAGCTCCACCCGGAAGGCCTCGGCGCGCGAGGGGCCGAAGATCCCGCCGTGAAGCTCCAGGGAGGGGGTGGTGCCGGGCTGATCGTCGACCCAGCCGACCGCGAAGAGCCCGCCGCGCCGGGCCTGGTGGGGCTTGCCGTCGCGGCCGAAGGCGCCGCCGCTGATGTCGAGCGTGCCGTTGATGACCGTGAGCGCCCCGCCGGTCGCCGCCATGCCGTCGTTGAAGATGCCGCCCGTCACGACCAGCGAGCCGTTGGTGACGAACCCGTGCCCGCCGGCGTTGGTGCGGATGGCCCCGGTGGTGTCGTGGCCGTTGTGCTCGAAGACGCCGTGGCCGATCGAGACGTTGGCGCCGTCTGCGTGGAAGGCGCC
>CALATR010001083.1 GCA_937891875.1 uncultured Pseudomonadota bacterium
CCACGGCAGCCGCGACCTCGACTTCCTCGACGTCTGGGGCAGCTTCGACGTCGAGACGCGCGCGGACGACACGGTCACCCTGGTCAGCAAGAGCCATCGCCTGTGGTCGATGTACTACGTGCTGTCCGGCACCGATCTGTCCGGCTGGGGCGACTCCAGCGCGGCCTACGTGAAGTCCTGGCCCTCCGACTGGTACCCGCTCGCCCGCAACTCCAAGGGCGAGGCGGTGCTGGTCACCTTCGACGACTGCGACGGCGACTTCGACACCTACCTGGACGGGCGCTGCGGCGGCACCGACTGCGACGACGACGACAGCCTGGTGAAGCCCGGCGCCACCGAGTACTGCAACGGCTACGACGACGACTGCGACAAGGCCATCGACGAGGACGACGCCGCCGACACCAGGACCTTCTACCGGGACGCGGACAGCGACTCCTGGGGCGACGGCACCTCCTGGCTGGTCAAGTGCTACGCGCCCGCCGGATATGTCAGCAAGAAGGGGGACTGTGACGATGGCCGGGCCGCATCCTTCCCGGGGGCGCCCGAGTACTGCAACGGCTAC
Organism: uncultured Pseudomonadota bacterium; assembly: GCA_937891875.1. GTDB lineage: Bacteria > Myxococcota_A > UBA796 > UBA796 > REDI01. The sequence goes on from CALATR010001083.1 coordinate 563, forward strand.
GACGACGACTGTGACTCGCTCGTCGACGAGATCGACGCGCTGGACGCCACCACCTTCTGGTTCGACTACGACGCCGACGGCTACGGCGACCCCGCCCGCTCCACCCCCGCGTGCAAGGCGCCGTCCGGGTGGGTCGGCAACGACGACGACTGCGACGACACCGACTTCCGCAGCTACCCCGGCGCGACCGAGGTGCCCTACGACGGCACCGACCAGGACTGCGACGGCTCCGACCTCTGCGACGTCGACGAGGACGGCTACGACCACCCCACCTGCGGCGGCAAGGACTGCGACGACACCGACGATGCCCGCCATCCCGGCGCCACCGAGACCTGGTACGACGGGGTGGACACCGACTGCGACGGGTGGTCCGACTACGACGCCGACAAGGACGGGGACGACTCTGAGCTGTACGGCGGCACCGACTGCGACGACGGGGATCCGACCGTGTACGCGGGCGCCCCCGAGCTGTCCGACGGCAAGGACAACGACTGCAACGGCTTTGCCGAGGACGACGACGACGACGGGGACGGCCTGACGTCCGAGGACGAGCTGGTCCTGGGCACAGACCCCGACGACGGCGACTGGGACGACGACGGCCTCTCCGACGGCGAGGAGGCCGGTCTGGACCTGGAGAGCCCGATCGACAGCGACGACGACGGCCTCGCGGATGTGTTCGACGACGACGACGACGACGACGGCATCCCGACCCTGGACGAGATCGGCGACCACGACTGGACCGACCCCACCTCGGAGCCCGACGACACCGACGGCGACGGCCTGCCCGACCACCTCGACGACGACAGCGACGGGGACGGCCTCAGCGACACCTTCGAGGGCACGGTCGACACCGACGGTGACGGGGTTCCCGACTTCAAGGACGTCGACAGCGACGGGGACGGCCTGCCCGACGCGCTGGAGGCCGCCACCGACACCGACTCCGACGGCCTGCCCGATCGCCTCGATCCGGACGACGACGGCGATGGCCTGTCCACCCTGGAGGAGGGGACGGGCGACACCGACGGGGACCTCATCCCCGACTACCTCGACCTGGACAGCGACGGGGACGGCCACGCCGACGCGCTCGAGGGCCCCGCGGACACCGACGGAGATGGGCTCCGGGACAGCCTGGACCTGGACAGCGACGACGACGGCCTCCCCGACCGGGACGAGTCGAACGCGGACGCCGACGGGGACGACTGGCCCGATCGCATCGACGACGACGACGACGGGGACGGCCTGCCCACCCGGGTCGAGGCCCCCGACGCCACCCCGGTCGACCACGACGAGGACGGCGTGCCCGACCACCTCGACCCCGACTCCGACGACGATGGCTTCGGGGACGGCGTGGAGGGCCTGGTCGACAGCGACGGGGACGGCCTGCGCGACAGCCTGGACCCCGACAGCGAGGACGACGGCGTGCCCGACGCGCTCGAGCTGAACGGGGACACCGACGGCGATGGCCTGGTCGATCGACTCGACGACGACGACGACGGCGACGGCCTGCGCAGCCTGTTCGAGGGCAGCATCGACACCGATGGCGACGGCGTGCCCGACCACCGGGACCCCGACAGCGACGGCGACGGCGTGCTCGACCTCACCGAGGGCTACCGCGACGACGACTGCGATCAGCTGCGAAACTACGTGGACGCGGACGACTCGGATGGTCCGTGCGTCGCACCCGACCCCTGGCCCGACATCGTCGTGCCGGGACACACCGATCCGGAGCCGCCGGGGACAGGTTGCGCCACCACCGGTGTCCCAGTCTCCCTGGCCCCGCTCCTCCTCTTCCTGCCCCTCTGGGTCCGCCGCCGGCGAGCGCCCATCTCGGAGCCCTCATGACCCGCGCACTCCTCCTCGGACTGGCCCTGCTCGTCGGCTGTGACGACGGCGCCTCCACCGACGACACCGACGTCGTCCTCAACTTCACCCGCGAGGCGGCCACCGACGGGGGCTCGTTCACGGTCAGCTACACCCCCACCCCCGACCCGATCCCCCAGTCCGACAACTTCACCCTGTCGGTCACGGTGAGCGGCACCGGCGCGGACAACACCACGCTGAAGTGGGACGCGATCATGCCCGCCCACGGCCACGGCATGAACACCGACGCCACCGTGCAGCCCAACGGCGACGGCACCTTCGAGGTGGACGGCATGCAGTTCCACATGCCCGGTCGCTGGCGCATGATGGCCGACGTCACCAGCGGCGAGACCACCGAGACCGCGTACTTCGACGTGGAGTGCTGCGAGTGACCTTCTTCGGCCGGCTCCCCGTCATCGCCCTCCTGGCCGTTGGATGCGCCGGTGGTGCGTCCGACGACACCGACGGGCCCGCTGACGATCCGGCCGCGCTCAACGAGTCCGAGATCCGCCTCCTTCGCCAGTTCTGGCCACTTCCCGCCGTGCCTCCCGACCCCACCAACGCGGTCGCCGACGACCCCTGGGCCCAGCACTTCGGCCGCTACCTCTTCTTCGAGACGCGCTTGTCCACCAACGGCGAGGTCAGCTGCGCGTCCTGCCACGAGCCCACCCTGGGCTGGGCCGACGGCCTGCGCCAGTCGGACACCCTCGCGCCGACCCCGCGCCACGCCCCCACGATTGTCAACGCCTCCTACCAGCGCTGGCAGTTCTGGGACGGCCGCTGCGACAGCCAGTGGTGCCAGGCGACCAAGCCCTTCGAGGATCCCCGCGAGATGGGCAGCGACCGGGTCGCCGTCGTGCGCGTCGTGTACGAGGATCCCGCCATGCGCGAGGCGTACGAGGACCTGTTCGGCACCTTGCCCGACCTGTCCGACCCGCGCTTCCCCGACCACGCCCGCCCGAGCCACGCCAACCCCGACGATCCCCTCCACCAGGCGTGGATCGCCATGCCTCCCGAGGACCGGGACGCCATCGACCACGCGTTCGCGAACCTGGCCAAGGCGATCGCGGCGTTCGAGCGTCAGATCGTGTCCCGGGACAGCGCCTTCGACCGCTGGGCCGAGGCCATGCTGATGGGCGATGCGTCCGGCACCGACCTCATCAGCGACGAGGCCAAGATCGGCTACAAGCACTTCGTCGGCGACGGCATGTGCATGGCCTGTCACTCGGGGCCGACGTTCTCCAACCTCGAGTTCCACAACGTCGGCGTCGGCGAGCGCCCGTGGCTGGACCCGACCGACACCGGCCGGGTGCAGGGGATCCTGTCCGTGCGCGAGGACCGGTTCAACGGCATCGGTCCCCACAGCGACGACCCCGAGTTCGGTGCGATCAAGCTCGACTACCTGGTGATCACCCCCGAGCAGGACGGCCAGTTCAAGACGCCCGGCCTGCGCGACGTCTTCCACCCCCCGCCGTACAACCACGGCGGCCAGTTCGAGACCGTCGAGGACGTGATCCACAACTACCTGGACCAGGACGAGACGCCGCCCCAGGGCCACGCCGAGGAGCTGCTGAAGCTGATCACCATGGACGAGGACGGCATCGACCCGCTGGTCGCCTTCCTCCACACCCTCGAGGGCGCGCCGATCGACCCGGAGCTCACGGGCCCGCCCGCCGATCCGCGCTACGTGCCGGACGACCACCAGTAGCGACAGGTCCGATGTCCGCACGCGAGCTCACGATCCTCGGCACCGCCAGCCAGGTGCCCACCCGCTTCCGCAACCACAACGGCGCCTTCCTGCGCTGGGACGACGTGGGGCTGATCTTCGATCCGGGGGAGGGGACCCAGCGGCAGATGACCCGCTTCGGCGTGCGCGCCACGAGCATCCACGTCATCGCCCTGACCCCCTTCCACGGCGACCACTGCCTCGGCGTGCCCGGCGTCGTGCAGCGCATGGCGCTC
>CALATR010001084.1 GCA_937891875.1 uncultured Pseudomonadota bacterium
CCACTCCCCCGCCCCGCAGCGACGCGACCTCCCGCGTGCCGACCCGACCTACCCCCGCCGCACCGCCACCACCGGCCCGCCGATCCCCCGCTCCCACAACCCGTCGCCGTCGATGCTCTCGACGATCGTCAGCGGGTAGAACGCCCCGGGGCCCTCCGGCAGCACCCCGCCCCGTCGCAACCGTGCCCCGCGGCGCACCGCCTCGAAGACCCGCCGGTGCACGATCTCCCGGGCGTGATGGCCCGAGAGAGGCCCCAGGAGCGTCTCCGGATCGCGCGGATCACCACAGACAACCTCCATCATCGCCAGCTCAAGTGTCTCGATGAACGCGTCTTGCTCGGCCTCGTCGACCTGTACCCGCGTCGGCGCTCCCCGGTCCTGCCCGGCCCAGCGACACAGCTCGGTGACCACCTCCGCCGCGACCCGCTCGACCTCGCCGTCGACCCGGACCACCGCGCGCTCGGCGACCGGCCCGCGAAGGCCCACCACACCGTCCAGCCCATCGACGAAGCTCCGTCCATGATCCTCCACGACCAGCCCGGTCACGAGGCCCCGCGGTGCTCCGGCCTGCTGGGCGAGGGCCTCCAGCTCCGCGGCCACCCCCGCGCCCGATCCGCGACAGAGCACGGCCACCGCCGCCCCGGCCACGAGCCCCTGCGCCACCGGGATCAGCGTCCACCACGGTCGCCCGGGCTCGACCTCGCACCACGCGACCTCTCCGCCGAGCGCGTCACAGTCGGACTCGGCGAGGGTCGTGAGCCGCCCCGCCACCTCGACCACGCTGCGGACCCCGCTGGCCACGGGCACGCCGAGCTCCGTGGCGCTGCGCCAGGCCAGCTCGTCCGCGCGCTCCAGCAGCAGGTCCGCCAGGTCGGCGACCAGCTGCACGCCAGACCCACCACCCGCACGAAAGTCGCGTCCGACCTCCGCCGCGCGCGACACCGCGGCGCGCGCCGAGAGACGATCCCGCGCCGGCGCCACGTAGAGCAGCGCGCCGGTTGTCGGATTCGCCACGTCGAACCGCATGGATCCCTCCTGGGAGCGCGGGCGGCGGGCCAGGTCCGCGCACGTCCGCAGGGCGATGGTAAGGTCCGTGACCCCGGTCTGTGAGCGGAGCACCCATGAGTGGCGCGGCGGCAGAAGCAGAAGATCCCCTGGAGGGGCTCGACTTTGGTGGCTGGACCCCGACCGGCCGCAAGACGGTCGGCCCGGACTCCGAGCTCATCGAGGTGGAGAACCCCGACGGGCACAAGCAGACGGCGATCGTCTACGACAAGGTCTACCGCGACCACCATCGCCTGACGACGGACGTGGAGCTGGTGCAGAGCTTCATGGAGTTCCCCATGGTGGAGGGGATCTCGTGCCTGTCGCGCGCGCCGTCGGGCCAGGGCCTGTTCCAGTACGACACCGGCTCCGTCCTCGCCCTCATCGAGGTCCTGCGCGCCTACCGCGACCAGCGCAAGGCCATCGGCGGCCGCGCCGCCATCGAGCTGTTGCTCACCATCACCCAGATGCTCCAGGAAGCGAGCGAGAACGGCCCGATGCAGGGCATCTACAGCCACGGCGGCATCACCCCGTGGCGCATCGCGCTGGACGCGGACGGCGAGGTCCAGCTCCTCGGCTACGGCCTGCCCCAGATGGACATGGAGTGCCTGCGCGAGGACGCCGAGCTCAAGGTCCGCGAGGACTCCTTCAAGTACTGCCCGCCCGAGCGCCTGACGTCTGGCTACGAGGACATCAGCACCGACATCTACTCGCTGGTCATGATCGCCCACGAGATGATCACCGGCGACTCGCTGCTCACCGGTCGCGCCGCGGACCTCAAGAAGTCGGTCGAGCTCGGCGAGGCCCAGGGCAAGCTCCAGTCGAGCAAGGACAAGACCCTGCCCAAGAAGGTCAAGGACGTCCTGGCGACGGCCCTCGCCTTCGACCCGATCGGCCGCTTCGAGGAGCCGCACCAGTTCCTCGACGCCTTGATCGATGCGCTGGGAGGCAAGGATCTACCTGGCGATACACTCGCCGAGGTCATGGCCTTCGTCCGCAAGACGACCCGCCGGGGCAAGGCGCTGATGGACGTCGGCACCGCCGGTGGACCGCGCCGCACGGCC
>CALATR010001085.1 GCA_937891875.1 uncultured Pseudomonadota bacterium
CGAAGTGGTCGAAGAGCGGCGCGTAGACGGTGGGCTCGCCGCCCTCGCCGATGGTGAACGGCAGCGAGACCTCACCCTCGCCGGGGATGCACTGGACCTTGCAGGTCAGCCAGTCCGCCTTCGCCTTCAGGGTGACGTCGCCGGGAGCGGCGTCGGCCGGCACGGTGACCTCGGTGAAGAGCAGCACCTGGCCGTCGTAGCCGTAGGAGATGATGCCCTCGAGGTCGAAGCGCTGGGGCACCGGGTAGACGTACTCGGAGTGGGTCGCGCCGGGGGGCAGGGTCCAGGTGATGTTCGTGGGCAGGCCGACGTCGTTGTTGTAGCGCCAGTAGGTGTGCCAGCCCTCGTCCTGCTCGAGCCACAGGCCCAGGCGGAAGGTCTCCCCGGGCGCGGCGGCGGTCTTGTCCGTGACCAGGCGCAGCTCCACCTGGTGGGGCTCGTCCGGCTTGTTCATGGGCCGGTGGCGGGCGCTGTCGGGCAGGCCGGACCAGTCGACGGCCGGGGGCTCCGGCGGAGGCGGCGTAGCCGAGCCGGAAGCCGCCGCGGGCAGGGCAACCGAGAGCAAGAGGGCGAACAGCAGGGCGATGCGATCGAGCACGGGGCTTCTCCGGTCGCTGTCTGGCCCTCCTGTCTAGCAGGGGAGCGCAGGTTGCCGGGTCAAGAGGAGGTCCTAACCGTCACGAAAGTCCACGCGGTCCGTCACTCCTGGGGCTTTCTCCAGTCCACGTACGACTTCTCCTCGACAAAGCTGCTTCCGAGCGCATCATTGATGGACCGCTTCAGCGCCGCCCGCCGGTCGTTCAGCTTGTAGACGCTCCGGGCCAGCGCCACGAACGCCTCGCCGAAGTCCCCGCGGGCCTCGTGTCCCCGCAGGGCGTCCTCCACGTCCCACAGCCTGCCGTTGACGTCGACGAGGTCCTCCCACTCGGGCAGGCGCTCGAGTCGCGGCAGCTGGGCGTCGTGCCAGGCGTCGAGCAGCGCGCGGAGCTCGTGGCGCACGTTGGCCAGGGCGTGGGGCGAGGTCAGGCGGTCGCGCTTGATCCGGAGGATCGTGATCTTGTCGACCACGTCGCCCAGCGGGATGTCGACCTTCATGCGGCCCTCCGACCGCCAGGATCGCACGTTCGAGGCGACCTTGTCACGGCGCCCGCCTCACCGCGGCCGCGCACCCGATGGCGCCGAGCAGCGCGAGCCCCAGGGACGCTGCGCCCCACACCGGGTGGCCCAGCAGCAGCCAGCCCGAGCCCAGCAGGGTGCCGTACACCGCGACCGAGCCGGTGACGATGCCCAGCAGCGCGCGCAGATCGGGCCCACCCGGGTGCCGCAGGTGGGCCGGCCAGCCGATGCCGCCCGGTCGCACGCGCTCGGAGAAGGTCCGCAGGGTCTCCGCGGTGGGGGCGGGGGTGAGCAGGGTGACCGTGAGCCAGACGGGCACGCTGATCAGGACGATGACGCCGGCGGAGAAGGGGAAGGCGAGCCAGGCGGCGGGCACGACGCCCAGCGCTGTGATCCCCGCCTCGCCAGCCTCCGCCGGGTGCCACGCGTGCAGGGTGGAGAAGGTGAAGGTGAGTGTCGTGGCCACGATCATCGCGGTGATCTCGCTCCACGCGTTGGTCCGCCACCACAGCCAGCGGGCCACGTACACGCTGCCGAGCCCGGCCGTGACGGAGAAGGCGAGGAGCCAGGCGCTGCCGATGTCGGTGATGAGGAAGCTCGCGCCGGCACCGACGGCACCCAGGAGCAGCACCGCCAGGCGTGAGGCGAGCACGTCGTGACCGTGCCAGCCCATGCGCTCGGCGAGGGGCTTGTAGACGTCGTTGACGACCAGGGACGCGCCCCAGTTGAGCTGGGTGTCGACCGTGGACATGAAGGCGGCGAGGAAGCTCGCCACCATCAGGCCCAGCGCGCCGGCGGGCAGGAGCGCGCCCATCACCCGCGGGTAGAGGGTCTCGGCGTCCTCGACCTGGCCGAACATGACCATGCCGGCGAGGCCGACGACGATCCACGGCCACGGGCGCAGCACCAGGTGGGCGACGGTGAACCACAGGTAGGCGAGGGTGGCGTGGCGCTCGTCCTTGGCCGCGAACAGGCGCTGGGCCAGGTAGCCGCCGCCGTCGATGTTGTGGGCGGACCACCAGATGAGGCCGAGGAGCACGACCAGCACGGCGACCGGTCCGTCGAGGGAGAAGTCGGTCGGCAGCAGGGCGGTGGTCTGATCCCAGTCCAGTCCGCGATCAGCAAAGCCGGCCTTCAACCCTTGGAGTCCACCAACGTGGAACCAGGCCATCACACCCAGCGTGATGCTCGCACCCATGGCCACCGCGAACTGGAGCAGGTCGGTGACGACGACGCCCCACAGCCCCGACGCGACCGTGTACACGACGGTGAGCACGAAGAGCAGGGTTTCGAAGGAACGTTGCGTATAAATGGCGAGTGCTACCATGAGGATGGGGGAAGAGGAGCAATCTTTGAAGAAGTAACAATTCCGAGAATTTCATCACCTTCCAAG
>CALATR010001086.1 GCA_937891875.1 uncultured Pseudomonadota bacterium
CCTGGTCCTGACGCTCCTGGGCACGCTGGCGACCGCAGCGCCCGAGGTGGGCAGGGCGCACCCCGAGGTGGGGGTGAAGTCGGACCCGGCGCCTCCGCGACCACCGCCCCCCGCGCCCTTCTGGACGGAGCCGTTCTGCCCGGCGGGCACGACCGCGAAGGGCGAGCTGGGGCCCGGCGGCACCCTCACCGGCGGCGGTGTCCGGTGCCTGGACGGCGAGCAGCGCCGCCATGGTCCCCACGTCCGGGCGCGCTCCGGGGGCGGCGTGTGGATCGAACACTTCGAGCGCGGCCGGGCACACGGCGACCAGCTCGGTCTCGATGCAGCCGGCAACGTCGTCATGCTCGGCCACCACGACCAGGGCAGGCCCGTCGGCCGCTGGGGGTGGTGGGCGTCGGACGGCACGGTCCTCGGCGGCAGCGACGCCGACCAGGAGCGCTTCCCCATGCTGTACCCGACGCCAGACGGCCGAAAACGCTGGATGCTCCTCGATCGCGAAGGGGACGTCTACGAGCGCGTCGAGTACGGCCCCGACGGCACGCTGCGCAGCCACGCCGTGTTCCCCGGCGGCACCCCGCTCGACCCGACGCCCGCCCAGCAGAGGCGCACGGTGGGCTACGCGTGGCTGTTCTCGGACACCGGGCGGCTGCAGACCGAGTTCCAGTCGACCGTGAGCCTGCACCCCGCCGGCGACCGCATCGAGTGGCACGGCCCCGGCAAGCCCGCCGCGGTCGGCGCGTTCCAGGGGGACGGCTGGCACGGCACCGTCTGGTACTTCCACCCCGACGGCTGGCTGCAGCGCAAGGAGGAGGGCTGGCAGTACGGCGCCCACTGCGGCAAGACCACGACCTACGACGCCGCGGGAGCCGTGACCTCGGTCGACGATCCCGACGCCCTGCGGGTGGGACTCCGCGGGCGTCAGGAGCGGCTGGGGTGTCGGTGAGCGGACGCGCGACCCGTCCGCCGCTCAGCGCCTCCGGAGACGGTCGAGCGTGGCTCCGACGCGGCGGAGTGCTCGTGCTCGAACCTCGAGCACGAGACCGAGATCGAGCCCTAGAACGTCACGTGCCCCATCATCCGCGCCACCGGCAGGAACGCGATGTCGATGCTGGTGTTCGACGTGCGCTGGGAGCCGTCGAAGCCCTCCTGGGTGGTCTTGCTGGACGAGATGGCGAACAGGGGGTTCTGCACGTCGGCGCTCACGCAGAAGCTGCGGTGCACCCACCAGTTCACCCCGATGCCCCAGTCCAGGCCCACGCTGGTGCCGCTGGTGGTCGTGTTGTTGTCGGAGCCCTCGGGGTCGTTCGTGTTGACCGAGGTACCGAGGAACGCGCCGCCGATGCCCATCAGCTCGACGTTGTCGCGTTGGGCCAGGCGGAAGCGCGCGTCCACGCCCAGGTTCAGCGCCAGGGCGCGGGTCGAGTCGGTGGTCTCGTCGTCAGGCACCTCGACGACGGACCGGCCGTTGTCGACGGCGAACTGCAGGGTCGGCTCGATGGCGAAGCCGTCCGCCAGGCGGAAGCGGGCGCTGGCCACGTTGGGTGCAAACGACGACGTGGGGGCTGCAATGCCGATGCCGACGCCGACTGCGGTGTCGGTCGGGATGTTGTCCTCGTCCTCGGCCAGGGCCAGGGTGGGCAGGGCCAGCATGGCAGTGATCAGGACCAGTCGCTTCATTGTCCCCTCCTAGGGCGTTCACAGTAGGCTCGGAGCGGAAACCGGTCCGCCCGACGCGTGCTCCCGTACTCCGCCCGGCCCCTCGCGCCACGGCCGTTGCACCCTGCAACCGCCGGCAATCGCGTGGCAAACCGGATGGCCGGCCCGCAGACCGCTCGCATGCGGCACACTCCCGTCCCCCCCAAGCCTGGATTGCCCCATGCTCCGCTCGACGTCCGTCGTCGGCCCGTTGGCCCTTGCCCTCGCCCTCGCCGCCTGCAACGACCCACCCACCGACGCAGGCGTGCGCATCGATCCCGAGGCGCCGACCACCGTCGACGACCTGGTGCTGCAGATCTTCGAGCCCTCGGTGGACGAGCAGGGCCACGCGATCAGCTACCAGATCACCTGGACCGTCGACGGCGCCGCCGCATCCGAGTTCGACGGACTGCAGACCATCCCCGCGTCCGCGACCGCCCGCGATCAGGTGTGGGAGGTGACCGTCCTGCCGGTCGACGAGAAGGACGACGCCGGCAACGCCAGCGTGGCGACCACCACCGTGCTCAACACCGCGCCCGCGCTGCTGTCGTCCACCTACGCCCCTGCAGAGCCCCGCACCGAGGACGACCTCACCGTGCGCCCCGACATCGAGGACGTCGACAGCGACAGCTTCACCGTCGCCCACGCCTGGACCGTGAACGGCACCGCCGCGGGCACGGACAGCGACACCCTGGCCGCGAGCACCTTCGAGAAGGGCGACGTCGTCGGGCTCACCCTCACCCTGTCCGACGACACCGACAGCTCCGAGCACCAGCTGCCGACGGTGACCATCGGCAACACCGCCCCTTCGGTCGACAGCGCGGCGCTCGCCCCGGACGTCATCCGCGTCGCCGACACCGTCAGCGTCGTGCCTGCCGGCTGGATGGACGCGGACGGCGACGCCGAGGGCTACCGCTACGCCTGGACCGTCAGCGGCTCGGATGGTGGCTTTGAACCGACCCTCTCGGGCAGCTTCAAGAAGGGCGACCGCCTGCAGTGCACGCTCACGCCCTTCGACGGGGACGACGAGGGCGATCCCGTCGTCACACCCGAGGTGACCGTCGTGAACACCGCCCCGGTGATCGCGCAGGTGGACCTCGACACGACCGCCCCCAAGGCCGATGAGGACGTGACCGCCACCGCGGTCGGAGCGGTCGACGCGGACGCCGATCCGGTCGAGCTGACCTTCGTCTGGACCGTCGACGGCCGGGAGGCGCGCACGACGACGAAGACCACCACGACGGACACCCTGCCATCGAAGCTGTACGGCAAGGGCCAGCTCGTCGTCGTCACCGTCACGCCGAACGACGGGGAAGAGGACGGCGCGCCGGTGAGCTCCGAGACCGCCACGGTCGCCAACAGCGCGCCGGTCATGGTCAGCGCGGTGCTCGCGCCGGATCCGGCGGGCACGGCGGACGACCTCACCGTCACCGCCGAGGCGACCGACCTCGACGGGGACACGATCTCCTACGGCTACGCCTGGACCGTGAACGGCAGCTCGGTCTCGTCGAGCAGCTCCACGCTGGGCAGCAGCAACTTCGTGAAGGGCGACAAGGTGGCCGTCAGCGTGACCGCCCTCGACGGTGACGACACCAGCGTGCCGCTCGTCGCCGGACCCCTCACCATCGTGAACACCCCGCCCACGGACCCGGTCGTCGGCCTCGGCCCCAGCGCGCCTCGCTCCACCGAGGACCTGACCTGCTCGCTCACGACCCCGTCGACCGATGCCGACGCCGACCGCATCACCTACACCTACACCTGGTACCGCGGCGGCTCGTCGTACAGCGCAACCTCGACCACGGCGACGTCGGTGACCCTGTCCTCGTCCGCGACCGCCGACGGCGACAACTGGGAGTGCCGGGTGAGCGCCTCGGACGGCACCGCCAGCTCGGCGACGGTCGCGTCGAGCACCGTGACGGTGTCGGACTGGACCGGCATCCGGACGTTCACCACCTGCGGGCAGACCAGCACCACCGGTCCGTCGTCGAGCCAGTGCTCGTCGGAATACTCGGGCACGACCCTGGCCGGTGAGGTCACCGTCTCGGCGGGGATCCAGGCGTGGACGGTGCCCTACACCGGCACCTACCGGATCGAGGGCTATGGGGCGCGGGGCGGCGGCCTGGGCCCGGGCAAGGGCGCTCGCGTGCGCGGCGACTTCGCGCTCAAGAAGGGCGATACGCTCTACGTGATCGTCGGTCAGACCGGCAATACCAGCAACCAGACCGGCTACCCCTACGTGGGTGGCGGCGGCGGTGCCAGCTTCGTCTACACCAACGTCATGGCGACCACGCCGCTCCTGGTCGCGGCGGGGGGGGGCGGGGGCGCCGAGAGCTGCGGCACCACGCCGGTCTACGGCGGCGATGGCTCGGCGACGACGACTCCGACGGACACCGCCACCAGCGGGACGAACCAGGGCACCGGCAACGGGGCCGGCGGCACCGGGGGCAACGGCGGCAAGCGCGGAGTCGACATCGGCAGCTTCTCCACCGGCGCGGGTGGCGGCGGCTGGCTCACCGACGGCGAAGACGGGCAGACCATCCGCAGCCCCGGCGGCGAGGGCGGAGAGGCTCCCCGCAACGGCGCGGTCGGCGGCCTGTTCGGCCACACCAGCTACAACTTCGCCGACGGCGGCTTCGGCGGCGGCGGCGGCGCCAGCGACAACACCGGCGCGGGCGGCGGCGGCGGCGGCTACAACGGCGGCGGCGGCGGCAACAACTACGCGGGCGGCTGCCCGGCTCGCTGGGGAGCGGGCGGCGGCGGCGGC
>CALATR010001087.1 GCA_937891875.1 uncultured Pseudomonadota bacterium
CCCCGGCCGCGGCCCGCCCGGCGCCCCCGCTCGACGGCGGCCCGCGACTCGCAAGCGATGACGAGATCCTGGACGGGCTGGGGGAGTCGATCTCCCCGGACTTCGTGCCCGACGGCTTCGGCGAGGTCGAGCCCGCCCCCAAGCCCACCCCGGTCCGCCGGCGCGGGTTGCTGGCCCGGTGGCTGAGTCCGCCCGAGGATCCCGAGCCCGGCCGCACCACCTCGCGCCTGTCGCGTCACCTCTCCTACGAGATCGTGGTCGTCGCGGTCACCTTCTTCATCGCCTCGGTGCTGCTGTTCACCAGCTTCGACGGCGAGATCGGCGATGCCTACGTCAAGGGCCGCGAGCTCGTCGGCGGCTACCCGGCGACCACGTCGGGTCAGGTCACGCTGGTGACCGTCGGCGAGGAGGCGCTCTACCTGTGGGATCCGGCCAGCGGGCCCCCGGAGATCACCCCACGGGCGATGCTCGGCGAGCTGGTCGCGGTCCTCGACGAAGCTGGCGCCAGCGTCATCGTGCTCGACTTCCTGCTGGACGTGCCCGCGCCCGGCGACGAGCGACTCGCGGAGGCCGCCGCGGCCCACGGTGCGGTGATCGCCGCCGAGCGCTTCGTGGTCACCGACCCCGCCACCGGCGGGCACTTCGCGGCCGGCCCCTCCCCCGCGATCGGCGACGACGTGGTCACCGGGTTCGCCAACCTGGGCGAGGAGGCCTTGTGGACCTCCGCCGAGGAGCGCCTGGTTCGCAGTGCGCCGCTGGTCGAGGTGATCGACCGGGCGCGCCTGCAGTCGGCCTGGCCGGCGTCGGTGGGGCAGCCCCAGGCCGAGGGGGAGATCACCCCGCACATGGCGCTGCTGGCGGCGTGGCAGTTCACCCACCCGGACGGATCCCCGGACCAGCTCATGGCCGAATTGGGGGCGAAGTGTCAGGGTGAACCCCTATCTTGCGACATCAGCCTCGCGGATCTCGGGCTCCCGGCAGGCCCGTCCCTGGTCGGGCGCACGCCCATCAACTTCCGCGGTCCCGAGCACGCGGACGGGCTGCCCACCCTGCGTGCCTCCGCCCTGCTGCGCCTCGCGGGCGAGCCGGCGATGTACCGCATGGCCGGGGTCGACAAGCCGCTCGAGGTCCCCGACTGGCTGCGCGAGCACGTCAGCGGGCGGATCGTCGTCGTGGGTCGGGTCGATGCCCAGGCTGGCGACCGCTTCGCCACCCCGTACGGCTTCCCGGTGCCCGTGCACACCGACATGGACGGCGCGCGCATCCAGGCCCAGCTCATCGACACCCTGCTGACCGGCCGCCACGTCCGCCGCGCCCCCGCCTGGACCATGTGGCTCCTCGCCGCCCTCCTCCTCGTCGGCCTCGCGATCACCGCCCGCTACCTCCGCGAAGACGTGCACACGGGCCTGGTCCTGCTGACGGGCACGGCGCTGGTGGTGGTCGGCACCCTGGTGTTCATCGCCACGGACGGCTTCGTGCTGGACGTGACGACGCCGCTGACCGCGCTGTTGTTGGGGCTTGTGGGGGTGCGGTTGAGAGGGTGGGCGATCGACTGACGGGGAGGGACGCCGATCCGCTGGTGGGGAGTCTCGTTGCTGCGGGCAGTTCGGCGGCGGGGCGGTCTCTGGTCCCTGGTCAATGGTCTCTGGGCCCATGGCGCCGGTGGCCCGCGTGCATCGGGGTGCGCCCGCAGGCGCTGCTCACTCCGGGCACCGCATGGGTCGGCCTGCGGCCGCGATGCGCCACCCCGCAGGTGCGGCGGATCACGGTGTCGGAAGCGCCGGAAGGCCCGCCAGCAGCACCCGCTCGCAGAGGGCCCCAGAGACCAGCGACCAGAGACCGCCCCTCCACTCCCCCGCCGGAAGCCACGCGACGTACACCAGCAGACGAACCCGCTCGAAGCTCCACAACGCTCGCTAGTGCGCCGCGGGCTCCTCCTTCTTCACCCACGGCATCGCCCCCCAGATCGCCCCGGGGATCCCCGTCGCCATGATCCCCACCACGATTCCGCCGACCACCAGGCCGATGCCGCCGTCGATCGCCATCGTGAGCGCGTGCTCCGCCAGCCACGGCAGGTGCAGGTCGTGCACCACGTGGTGGACCCAGTCGTAGGCCGGCTTGATGCCGTTGAGGAGGATGTGGCCGCCGACCAGGAGCATGGCGACCGTGCCGATCCAGCCGATCGCCTTGAGCAGCCACGGGGTGCCGACCACGATGCCCTTGCCGAGGACCGCGAGGCCGCCGCCGCGCAGGACCAGGGCCTCGCCGATGTCGTCGAGCTTCACCAGCAGGGCGACCGCGCCGTAGACGCCCGCGGTCATGACCAGCGAGATCACGTACAGCGTCGCGATCATGATCATCAGGGTGGGCGGGGGCTCGGACGTCTTCACCGCGTCCAGGCTGATGACGATGATCTCGGCCGAGAGGATGAGGTCGGTGCGGATGGCGCCCCAGACCCGCTGGTTCTCGAACTTCTTGGGGTCGACCGGCTTCGTGGGCTTGCCGTGCTCGTGCACGTGGTCCTTGGGGTGGGTGATCGCGTGCACGATCTTCTCGACACCCTCGAAGCACAGGTAGGTGCCGCCGGCCATGAGCAGCGGCGTCAGCGCCCAGGCGGCGAACTGGTTGAGCAGCAGGGCCGCGGGGACGAGGATCACGCCCTTGTTGAACAGCGAGCCCAGGGCGACCTTGAGCACGACCGGAAGCTCGCGCTCGCGCTGGATCCCGAGCGCCTGCTCGGCCGTGACGGCCATGTCGTCGGTGACGAGGGCGGTGGTCTTCTTGCTCGCGCTGACGGTCAGCGTCGCCACGTCATCGGCGATGGCGCTCACGTCGTCGAGCAGGGCGAGCAGGCCGCTGAACGCCATGCAGTCCTCCGGGCAGGCCGGCGGAGTGTAGCAAGGGGACCGCGCTCGGGCCGGCGACCTCGACCGCTTCAGCGCCCGCCTACTGGCACTTGTAGAGCATCGGCGCTTCGTCCCGCACCAGGTCCACGTCCTGCTCCCAGCTGCCGTCGTCCGCCGAGAGCGTGCCTTGGATGCGGTTGTTCGTGGCATCCGCCTCCAGCGTGACCGGCTGGCTTGGCGGGTCCTCCGGCGGATCGGGGATCGGCCCACCCTCGCCGACCCAGGCGAAGGACACGGTGAGATCGCCTGCGTCGACGTCGACCACCCCGAGGTCCCCGTGGGCGCAGTCGCCCTCCAGGCGGGCGGACCCATCGGCGTCCACGGACAGCGCGAAGTGTTCGGCACCCCAGGAGGATCCCGCGGGCAGCGCTCCGTCGATGGGGGCGGCGCAGGCGGAGCCGACGAGCAGGGTGACGATGGGCAGGGTGCGCATGGCGACCTCGATCCGTGCACGTGCAGTGTAGCCACGGACGCACCGCGCGGAGATACGGGTTGCAACACCCATCCCTCGACCCGCCGGATAGGCTCCGCCCATCACCCCTGCGGTCCGTGCCTGGGAGTTGCCGTGCTACGCGCCTTCTTCGTCCTGCTCCTCACCCTGCTGCCCAGCCTCGCCCTCGCCGCGCCGGCCATGGGCGATCGCATCGCGGTGCTCTACTTCGAGAACAAGGGCAACCCGGAGCTCGAGCCGCTCAAGGTCGGCCTGACCCAGATGCTGACGACCGACCTCACCGGCACCCACAATGTCGACATCGTCGAGCGGACCCGCCTGCAGGAGATCCTGGACGAGCTGGAGCTCGGCCACAGCTCCCTGGTCGATCCGGAGAGCGCGGCGAAGGTCGGCAAGCTGCTCCAGGCGAGCCACCTGGTCATGGGCACCTACTTCGAGCTCGGCGGCACGCTGCGCATCGACGCGCGCATGGTCGAGGTGGAGACGACGCGCATCGTGCACGCGAAGGGCGTCAGCGGAAAGACCGCCCAGTTCGCCGACATGGAGAAGGAGCTGGCCGGTGACCTGCGCACGTTCCTGCTCGCTCGCGCGACCGCGGACAAGGCCGGCGGCGGGGCGGCTGGCGGGACCCGCGGCGGCGGGGAGACGCCCGATCCGAAGGGCCAGGCGCCGGCGGACACGGTGGTCGCCCACGACGAGGACCGGGTGAAGGCCGCGCTCGCCTACTCGGAGGGCCTCATCTTCATGGACGGCAAGGACACCGCCCGCGCGCGTGAGTCCTTCCAGAAGGCGGTGGCCGCGGATCCGAACCTGGACGCCGCGAAGACCCAGCTGGCGGCGCTCGACCTGTGATCGCACTGCTGCTCGCCATCGGCCTCGCCCTGGCCGGCCCGGTGGAGGACGGAGACCAGGCGTTCGAGGCCGGCGACTACCCGTCCGCCCTGGTGTCGTGGGGCGACGCGCTGAAGGCCGCCGCCCCCGAGGAGCGCCTGCCCCTGCTCCTGCGCATGGCCGCTGCCCAGCGTGAGCTCGGCGCGGTGGATCTGGCCGCGCGGGTGCTGGACGAGGCGGAGAAGCTGGCGAAGGATCCGCGCTCGAAGGCGGATCTGGCCGTCGACCGCGGGCGCCTGGCGCAGCACCAGGGCGACCTGGCGGGTGCGGAGGCAGCCTACAAGAAGGCGTTCGGCCTGTACCAGGGCGCAGGCGATCCTCGCGGCGGGGCAAACGCAGCGTTGAACCTCGGGACTGCGCGAATCCTGCTGGGCCGGGTGGACGAGGCGGACAAGGCCTTCGCCGGCGCGAAGACCCTGTACGCCAGCCTCGGCGACGCGCGCGGCCAGGCCGATGCCGACGTGAACCTCGCCCTGGTGGCGCGGCAGCGGGGGCGGCTGCGGGAGGCTCGGGACATGCTGGACGGCGCCCTGAAGCGCTACCAGGCGGCGGGCGATCAGGCCGGTCAGGTCGACGTGCACGGCAACCTCGCCCGGATCGAGGCGGAGCTCGGGCGTCCGGCGGCGACCACCCGGCACGTGGACGCCGCCCTGGCCCTGGCCCGGGAGCGCAAGGACGTGAACCGCCAGCTGGACCTGCTGCGGGACTCGGCGACCCTGTGGCTCGAGCTCGGAGATCCGGTGCAGGCGGTGCAGCGGCTCGACGCGGTCGCTGCCGGCTACCAGAAGCAGGGCCGCGCACGGGACGCCGTGGACGTCCAGCTGGACCGCGCCAACCTCGCCACCACGACCGGCGTGCGGAAGGCGCTGGGCGGGAAGGCCCCCGACGACGCGACCTGGGCTCGCCTGGTCGACGCGGCGGAGTCGTCCGGAGATCCGCGGCTCGCCGCCCGCGCGCACATCGGACGCGCCCGGGCCGCGACCGGGCGCGGCGACCATGCGTCCGCCCGAAAGGAGGCGACGAAAGCCCTGAAGATCGCCGATCGCGTCGGCTCGGACGAGGTGCGCTGGCAGGCCCTCTACGTGCTCGGCCGGGCCGCCCAGGTCGACGGTGACCTCGACGCCGCCGCCCGCTCCCTCACCGAGGCCGTCGACGTGCTCGATCGCCGGCGGCGGCTGCTCGACGGCCAGGCGGACGCCGCCTGGGTCGAGCTGTACGATCCCGTCTACAGCGCACTCGCCGACGTGCACCTGGCCCAGGGCAACACCCTGTCCCTGCTCGCGACCGCGAACCGCCAGGCCGCCGCCGATCTCCCGGTCGGAGACGGCGCCGCCCCCGCCGCCGAGCTGGCCCGGCAGGAGGCATGGCTGCAGGATCGCCTCGGCGAGGAGGTCGCGAGCCACGGGGACAGCGCCCGCGCGACCGCCCTGCGCACCGAGCTCGCCGAGCTGCGGGTCGCCTTCGCCGACACGGTCGATCGCCTGCGCACCGACGTCGACGACCTCGACAGCCGCGTGCGGATCGCCCCCGAAGACCTGGAGGCGCTCCAGTCCGAGCTGCCCGAGGGCGTGGTCGTGCTCCAGCCGGTGCTCCTGCCCGATCGCCTCGTGCTGCTCGTCTTCTCCCGCGACGTGCTCGAGGCCGTGCCGGTCGAGGTCTCCCCCGGTGAGGTCGAGTCCACCCTGTCCCGGCTCACCCGAGCCCTGCGCGCCGGCATGCGCGACCGCGCCCTGCTCGATCCGCTCGCCGACCGCCTCGGTGGCTGGCTGTGGGCCCCGGTCGCCGGTCGGCTCGCCGCCGCGGACACCGTCGTGGTCGCCACCGCCGGCCCGCTCCGCCAGCTCCCCTTCGCGCTCCTGCGCCACGACGGGCACTACCTCGCCGAGAAGGCCGCGGTCGCCACGATCTCCCACGTCGGCAGCCTGCGCGGCGCGTCCAGCCCGCTGCGGGTCGAGGGTCGCAGCCTGCTCCTGGTCGGCAACCCCGACGGCAGCCTGCCCGGCGCCGAGGCCGAGGTTCGCGCCCTGGCCGCCCGCTTCGACGGCAGCGCGGTCCTGGTCGGCCAGCAGGCGACCCGCGACGCCGTGCTCGGCAGCCTCGACGGCCGCACCACCGTGCACCTCGCCACCCACGGGCGCATCGACTCCGCCGCGCCCGCCCGCAGCTACCTCGTGCTCGCCGACGGCTCCGGCTCCGAGGCCCACCTCGGCTACCGCGAGATCCCCGGCCTCGCCCCGTACCTCTCCGGCGCGCGCATGGTCGTGCTGTCCGCGTGCGAGTCGGGCCGCCCGGTCCAGGCCCGGGAGAGCGATGTCGTCAGCATCCAGGGGCTGTCGGCCCAGTTCCGCCGCGCCGGCGTCGAGACCCTGGTCGCCAGCCTGTGGAAGGTCGACGACACCGGCACCCAGGCGCTCATGGAGCGCTTCTACGGCCACCTCGCCCAGGGACACGACGCCGCCACCGCCCTCGCCGAGGCCCAGCGGGAGCTGATCGCCGACGAGGCACTCGGCTCACCGTGGGTGTGGGCCGCCTTCGTGGTCGCCGGCGACTGGCGCTAGAACCTAGGGTTCGGAGACCCGGGCCGTCAGCAGGAGCAGCCAGCGGTCGAGCGCACCCTCGAGCACGTCGTACACGTGCTCGAAGTCGGACTGCTTGCCGAAATAGGGGTCGGGAACGTCGCTGCCATCGGTCGCGTCGAGCACCAGGGCGACCTTGGCCTTGCCCGCCTCGTCCGGGGCGCGGCGGCGCAGGGTGTTGGCGACGCTCTGGTCCATCGCCAGGATGTAGTCGAAGTACTCGAAGTCGCGGCGGGTGACCTGGCGGGCCGCCTTGGGAACCGGGGCGTCGTGGTCCTCCAGCACCTTGCGGGCGCGCGGATCGGGGGCCTCGCCGGTGTGCCAGCGTCCCGTCGCCGCGCTGTCCACCTCGAAGCGCTCGACATAGCCCTGGTCGCGGAGGATCTTCCGGAAGATCCCCTCCGCGATGGGACTACGACAGATGTTGCCGGAGCAGACGAAGAGGACGCGGCGGATCGGTTGGGTCATGGCTCCCTGCAGCAAACACCGTCATGCTACCCCACGACGGACGGGCCGAAAGGCAAACCCCGGCGCACCCTGCTAGCCTCCGAACGGAGGGCCCATGGCCGACAACGACACCTGCCCACGCTGCAACAGCGACCGCCTCATCCACGACGCCAAGGTCGAGGACCGCTCCAAGAACGGTCGGCACAAGCTGGAGGTGCTGGTCGGCTTCAACGACCCGGACGCCCTGCTGTTCACCGACCCCATCCGGGCGGAGCTGCGCGCGACCATCTGCGGGTCGTGCGGCTGGGTCGGCCTGTTCGTCCGCGAGCCCGGCATCCTGTGGGACGCGTTCACGAAGGCGCCGGACCAAGGACCGCCGGAGTGAAACGACCAGGTCCGCGACCGGTCGGACCGCCGTGGAGAGGCGCTACCGAGCCGCTTCGGCCCAGTACTGATCCGCAGTCTCGAAGTAGCGATCCGCGAGCCCCTTCATCCCAGCTTCGTAGACGTCCAGCTGGTTCTCGGCGAGGTAGGTGGGCGGCGTCGACTGCAGCAGGGACACGCCCATGTGGTCGTTCAGATCGCCCATGCGCTCCAGCAGGTGGCGGCGAAGCGGGCCCTCCGGGCTGTCCTCCAGCAGGGCCTGGTAGGCCGCCGACAGCTCCGCCATGCGATCGCGCTTGTCCCGGAGCATGTCCTTGAGCAGCTCGTCCTGCTCCGCGCGCGGCATGTCCTCGTCCAGGTCGGGCGACAGATCGATGCGCAGGAAGGCCTCGTGCAGGGGGTCGAGCTCGGCGAGCTCGGGGAAGGGACCCTCGGGGGCGCTGCGGATGGCGTCACCGACCGGATCCCGAGAACGATCCGGCGGGTTCACGGTCCGCGCGTCCGGCGAATCCGGCGCGGCCTGCCCGTCAGAAGCGGCATCCGAGCCGGGATCCGCAGGTACATCGGCCCCGGACCGGCGCTGCTCCGGGGCCTTGGGCTCCACCTGGCCGGCGGGATCGGTCCCGTCAGACGGCGGCATCATCCACCCGGCCACGAATCGCGCGGCAATCACGCCGATCACGATCAGCACGATGCCGATACCGACCAGCGGGAAGCGCGCCCGCACCTCAGCCGACCAGGACCGGGATCGCTCCGAGGATGATGACGCCGCCGTGGGCGGTCTGATCGAGCATGCGGGCCTGGGGCATGCTGCCCGTGAGCACCGTTGTGGAACCCTTGGCGATGATGTCGGGCGGACCGACACAGGTGGCCATGTCCGCGACGCGGGCCGCGGGCATGTTCATGATCATCACCGTCACACACCCAGGCGGCAGGATCGGACCGCCGACGTGCGGCACGACGCCCGTCACCATGGGACAGACATGCATGTCGCCGACGCGCGCGGCTGGCATACCCATAGAAGCCTCCACAGAACACAGCACAAATCGTGGACGGAACGTAGCACGGGCAGGGCTTGGCTGCCTGGCTTCACCGGCCTACAAGCCACATCCCTCCGGAGGATGCCATGGACGTCACCGCCATCTCGGATCTGCTCGGCGACGAGGCCGACAGCCTGCTCAACCACAGCTGCCAGACCATCGACAAGTCCAGCTTGCACCTGCCCGGCGGCGACTTCGTCGACCGGATCTTCAAGGACAGCGACCGCCGCCAGCCCGTGCTGAACAACCTGCAGCGCATGCTGGATCACGGGCGCCTCGGCGGCACCGGCTACACCAGCATCCTCCCGGTGGATCAGGGGATCGAGCACAGCGCCGGCGCCAGCTTCGCGCCCAACCCGCGGATGTTCGACCCCGAGGGCATCGTCGAGCTGGCCATCGAGGGCGGCTGCAACGCGGTCGCCAGCACCTTCGGCGTCCTGCGCATGGTCAGCCGCCGCTACGCCCACAAGATCCCGTTCATCGTGAAGGTGAACCACAACGAGCTGCTGTCCTACCCGAACACCCACGACCAGGTGCCCTTTGGCAGCGTGGAGCAGGCGTTCGAGATGGGAGCCGCAGGCATCGGCGCCACGGTCTACTGGGGCAGCGAGGGCAGCCGCCGTCAGCTCCAGGAGATCTCCCGCATGTTCGAGGAGGCCCACAGCTACGGCATGTTCACCGTGCTGTGGTGCTACGTGCGCAACTCCGCCTTCGCCACCAGCACCGCCGATCACAACACCAGCGCGGACCTCACCGGCCAGGCCAACCACCTGGGCGCGACCATCGGCGCGGACATCGTCAAGCAGAAGCTCCCCGAGGGCAACGGCGGCTACATCGACCCCGAGCTCGGGAAGTGGGGCAAGACCCACAAGAAGGTCTACTCGGAGCTCACGACCGACCACCCGATCGACCTCACCCGCTACCAGGTGGCCAACGGCTACATGGGCCGCGTCGGGCTCATCAACTCGGGCGGCGCGTCCACCGGCGCCGGCGACCTCGCCCAGGCGGTGCGCACGGCGGTCATCAACAAGCGCGCGGGCGGCATGGGCCTGATCAGCGGCCGCAAGGCCTTCCAGAAGCCCCTGGCCGACGGCGTGGCCCTGCTCAACGCCATCCAGGACGTCTACCTCTGCGACGACGTCACCATTGCGTAGCGTCACGCCTCAGTCGGTCCTCGTCCTCGCCGGGGCGCTGATCCTCGCCGGGTCGGCGTGCAAGAAGGGCCCCAAGGCCGCGGCCGACGGGAACCTCCCCGACGAGGTCTTCGCGACGCAGTCGGAGGCGGAGCGCGTCGGCTCGGTCACCGGACAGCGGCCGGCCCGCATGACCGCGCTGGCCGATCTCTACCGGCTGCCCACCAGCGCCCTGCCGGCGTGGACGGAGCGCTGCGACCTGTTCCGCATCCCCACGCCCCCGAACCTGCCCAACTCCGACGCGCTCGCGCTGGCCTGCGGTCCCCACGGCGTGCTGCTCTTCGCGGCACCCGAGGCTGACGGCCTGACCGAGCAGGTCGCCCGCAATGCGGCGACGGAGGGCATGCGCGAGGTCCTGCCCTCCGGAGCCTCGGTGCAGGCGACCACCCGAGCGGCCCGCGGCGGGAAGGCCAGCGTGGACGTGCTCGACGTGGACGGGGTGATGACCGCCCTGGTGTCCGCTACGGTCGTCGACGGCACGGTCATCGTCGCGACCTGCTCGGGACCGGAGAACCCCCACCGCGGCACGTTCTGCGACGCGTATGTCGCCGGGTTCGTGCCGGGCGCTCCGTGAGGCGGACGGCCCTGGTCGGCCTGGCACTGATCGCGTCAGGATGTGCCAAGAAGCCGGACTTTCTCGAACTCCCAAAGGGGACGGAGCCCTTTCCTTCCCTGCCCGACGCAGAGGTGGCCACCCCCGCCCAGCTGGGCGAGCTGCTGAACCTGGCCGAGGGGGACCTGCCGGACTGGTTCGCCCACTGCCGGATCGATCGCTCCCCGCCGACCCCGGGCTTCGAACGGCCGATGTTCACGGTCGCCTGCGGACCGCACGCGGTCATGCTCATCCCGTTCCCCGACGAGCCCGGCCTGACCGACCGCATCGTCTTCGAGCAGGCGTCCCTGGCGATGCGCGACGGCGTCGGTGGGGGTGTCGCCGCCGAGGCACGACGCCCGGTCCGCGACGGCACCGTCGCCGTGTCCCTGCTCCACGAGGGCGACGCCCTGCTCGCCCTCACGAGCGCCACCGAGGCCCGCGGGAACGTGATCTCGATCGCCTGCTCCGGCCGCGAGCCGGTGCCCACCCGAGCGGCCTTCTGCGACGCCTTCCTCGCCGAGCTGATCTCGGTGCCGTCTCCGATGCCCGACATCAGCGACGGAGAACAACCCGTACCCTGGCCGCGCCACCCGCTGCCCGAAGCGCTTGAGCCCCTGCGCGACCTGCCCATGGCCGGCCGCGCAGACCAGCGGATCACCGCACAGACCGAGCACTTGCGGGTCAAGCTGATGCCCTACACGGGAGGGGATCTCGAGACCGCGGATCGGGCCTGGGCCGCCCTGGACAAGCCCGCGCTCCTCGCCTGCATGGAGCAGGGCTGGGTCGGCGTGCACGCCTACAGCACCCAGACCTTCGTCACGCTGCGGCTGGGGCCCGGGGTGTCCGACGTGGAGACCCGCGAGGGCCTGCCAACCGCAGTCCGGTGCCTGAAACGCCAGCTCTCCCTGATTCCGACGGAGGGCGCCTCGCTGGCCGGCCTGCAGGTCAGGGTCCAGGCAGCGCGCCTTCAGCCCTGATCCCTGCGCACTCGGCCCACCGCGGTAGACTCCGCCGGACGGAGGCCCATTGACGCGTCACGCACTGCCGCTGCTGCTGCTGACCCTGTTCATGGGGGGGTGCTTCTACCGGGCCGGCAACAACCTCGCCGAGGGGCTGCTCGACGAAGCCCTGGGAGAGACCCGGGACCAGGGAGCGGTGTCCGCAGTGGCGACCGACGCGCTCGAGAAGGAGCTGCTCAAGAAGCTGGGACAGCAGTTCGGCGAGGGCCTGCGCACCGGCGCGACCGACCTCACCGAGGAGCAGCGCGCCGAGCTCGAGGAGACGATCGACGCGCTGATCGCAGTGGCGGCGTACCGCTCGGGCAAGGGACTGCGCGAGGAGGTGGGCCCGGAGTTCCGGCGCATCGTCCGGC